>JACQTH010000466.1 GCA_016210935.1 Acidobacteriota bacterium
CCGGCCGCCAGCCCCACTTCACGCTGGGCGGTCGCGAACCGCGTGACCGAATCCATCAGCAGCAGCACCTGGCGCCCGAGATCGCGAAAATACTCGGCGATCGCCGTGGCGGCGTACGCCGCGCGCAGCCGGACGAGCGCGGGGGTGTCCGACGTGGACGCGATCACGACGGACCGGCGCAGTCCCTCGGGGCCGAGGTCGTTCTCGAGGAAGCTGCGGACTTCACGACCGCGCTCCCCGACGAGGGCAATGACAGAGACGTCGGCGGCCGTGCCGCGCGCCATCATGCCGAGCAGCGTGCTCTTCCCGACGCCGCTTCCGCCGAACAGACCGAGACGCTGGCCGCGCCCGCACGTGAGCAGCGCATCGATCGCTCGAACGCCGGTGGCGATAGGGGCGACGACCGACTCGCGGAGCAGCGGGTTCAGCGGCGGGGGATGGAGGGGGTATTCCGCGGTCGCGCCGATAGGTCCGCCTCCGTCGAGCGGGCCGCCCAGGCCGTCGATGACACGGCCGAGCAACGCGTCTCCGACCGGGACGCCGGCGAGCACGCCGCGCGCGACGATGCGATCGCCGGGCTGGATGCCGGCCGTGTGGCCCAGCGGAACGGTGAGGAGATGACCGTCCCGGAACCCCACCACTTCGAGGTTCAGCGGGCGTTCCCCGGCGCGCTCGATCTGGCACAGCTCCCCGATGCGCGCGCGCGGCCCCCGGGATTCAACCACCAGCCCGACGGTCCGCAGGACGCGGCCCGTCATGGGCAGCGGCTCCGCGCGTCGAACGAGATCCAGATAGCGCCCCAGGGAGAACTGGTCAGGAGTCATCATCGGAAAGACGTGCGGCGTCGCCGTCGTCGGTGTCGACCAGCACGCGCGCCAGTTCCTGGAATTGCGTGTCGATGCTCGCGTCGATGTACCCGAATTCAGACTCCACCAGACACCCGCCGCGGCTGATTGCCGAATCGGCCACGATCGTCAGGTGGCGGCTGACCTGCGTCAGACTGCCCAACGCCGTCAGCACGGAGTGGTCGTCAGGGTGAAGCCGAATCGTCGTCGGGCCGCTGGTCTCGCCGAGCCGGTCGAGCGCCACGCGCGCCAGCGCCAGCGTCAGCTCCTCGTCGACCTTGACCTCCTTCCGAAGAATCCGCTTCGCGATCGCCAGGGCGAGCTGCACGAGCTGCCGGTCGGTGGATCGGATCATCGAGGCGCGCAACGTGTGCAGCTCCTCGAGCGTGTTCGCGAGTCGCCTCAACATCGCGTCCGCGCGCTTGGCGCCCGCTTCCATCCCGACTTTTTCTCCCTGCGCGTACCCTTTGGCGAACGCCTCCCGCTCGAGCTGCGCGAAACGAGCCTGCTGCTGCGCCGCATCGGCCGGGGCCGCTTCGCTCGCGCGCGGCGCCGCACCGGCGCTCGGGCGCGCGAGGATCCACTCGAACGGGCGAACGCGGGACTCGTCGGTGACCCGGCGGGCTTTAGACAACGTAGGGCTCCCCCGCCGCCGCACCGGTCACGAGCAGGCCCTCTTCCTCGAGCTTGCGGGCGATGGCCACGATATCGTGCTGCGCGCGCTCCACCTCGCGGAGTCGCACGGCGCCCAGCACTTCCATCTCCTCCTTGATCATCTCGGCCGCGCGCTTGGACATGTTCTGGAAGAAGCGCTGGCGCAGCTCCTCGGTGGCGCCTTTGAGCGCCAGCGTCAGGACCTTCTTGTCGGCGCGCTGGACGATCTCGCGGATGGCGCTGTCCTCGACGCCCGTCAGATCGTCGAAGACGAACATCAAGTTGCGAATCGACCCGGCCAGATCGGCCGACTCGTTCTCGATCGCTTCGAGCACCGGCTGGCTGACGCCGCGATCCAGGCGGTTCAGCAGCTCCGCCACCGCGCGCACGCCGCCAAATGACTCGGTGGTGCTTCCGCCGAGCGTTCGCAGCCGCTGCTCGATGACGCTGGAGATGCGCCCGATGACATCCGGCGAGATGTCGTCGATGCTCGCCATTCGCATCAGCACATCGACCCGCAACGCGTCGGGGAGCAGGTTCACGAGCTGCACCGCCTGCGCCGGCTTCAGATGCGCGAGGATGAGCGCGATCGTCTGCGGGTGCTCGGCCAGGACGAATTTCGACAACTGCTGGGGATCCGCGCGCTCGAGCGCCGTGAAGACCACCGTGGACTCGAACGACTTGACGAAGCGGTCGAGCAGCCGCCGCGCGGACTCGGGCCCGAGTGCCTTGGTCAGCAGCTTTTGCGCGTAGTCGACGCCGCCCTGCGCGAGATATTCCGCGGCCTGCCACATCTGGTGGAACTCGTCGAGCACCAGTTCGCCCGAGTCCGCCGGCACGACCCCGATGGCCGCCACCTCGCGCGCGATGCGTTCGATCTCGTCCTCGCGGAGATGCTTGAAGATGGCCGTGGAGTTCTCCTCCCCGACCAGCAGCGTCACGATCGCAGCCTTGCGGGCCCCGGGGGTCGACGCCTGTGTCGGGTTGGCCATTGCCTACCGCTTGTCCTCCGCCAGCCACGCCCGCAGGAGGCGCGCGGCATGCTCCGGTTGCTTCTTCGTCATCCCCGAGATGCGCTTGCTGAGCACGGGGAGCCGCCGCAGCTCACCCGCTTTCGCCGCGGCCTCGGCTTCGAGCTCCGCTTCGATGGCGCCCTCGAGCTCCTGGACCGTGCGAATGGACTGCTCCGAGGTGACCGCGGCCGGTTTGACCCCTCCCCGCGACGCAACCGCCGTCGCCCGTTCCATCACGGGCCGGACGACGTACAACAGGACGCCGACCACGAGGAGCAGGACCACGATGACCTTGCCGACCTCGAGCAGCGGCGGCCCGTAGCGCTCCGTCATCGTGGGCGGCAGGACATCGTCGACGATCGGCTCTTCAAAGGGAACGCTCTCGACCGTCAGCTGATCCCCGCGGGACGCGTCGAAGCCTGCAGCCGCCGCCACGAGGCTGTGCAGTTTCTGCAGCTCGGCCCGATCGCGTGGCTTCGTCGTGGTCTTCAGGACGCCAGCCTTGTCGCGGCTGACGACTCGTTCCTCATCCAGGATGACCGCCACGGAGAGGCGCGCGAGGTCTCCTCGCGGCCGGACGGTGTGGGTCGTGACCTTGCTGATTTCGTAGTTCGTGGTTTCGGCATTTCGACCAGGTGCCGCCGCCGACGCTGGTGGCGCCGCCGGCTGCTGATCGGACGGGGACCCAGGCTGGGGCATGTTGGCCCGCGCGCCCGCGACGCCCTGGGCGCGTGAGGCAGCCCCGGTTTCGGCCGAGACCTGCCGGCTCCGGACGACGGCGGTCGACGGATCCCACCGCTCTTCGGTCTGCTCGGTCGTCTGCGTGCTCAACCGAGCCATGACATTGACCCTGACCCGATTCACGCCCACCACCGGCTCGAGCAGGCTCACCAGGCGCACAGCCAGCTCGCGCTCGATGCGGTGCTGGCGCTCCAGGTGCTCGGGCGCCGTCGGAGAGTCGGCGTCCTGTGGATCGTCGGACGGCCTCGCCAGCGGCCGACCGAAGCTGTCGAGCACGACGACCGCTTCGGGCCTCAGCCCTTCGACGCTGGCGGCCACGAGACTGGTAATCCCCCGCACGGTTGCGGGCGCGAGGGGGCGGTTGCCTTTGAGCTTGACGACGACCGACGCCTTCGCCGGCTGCTCGCGTTCCCCGAACAGCGATTGTTTGGGCAGCGCGAGGTGGACCCGCGCTCCGCCGACCTCGGCGATCGTGGCGATCGTGCGGGCGATCTCCCCTTCGAGCGCGCGCCGGTAGTTCACCTGCTCCAGGAATTCGGTCGCGCCGAAGGCCGTGCGATCGAAGATCTCGAACCCGATCCGTCCCGAGGAGGGCAGGCCGTTCGACGAGAAGTCCAGACGCAGCTCGTCGACACGACTCGCCGGCACCCGGATGGCGCGTCCCCCATCGTCAAGGTGGTAGGGAACTTTCTGGGCTTTCAGCCGACTCACGACGTCAGCCGCGGCTTCCGGATCCATGTCCGCGAACAGCAGCCGATAGGAGGGGCTCGCGATCCAGTAGGCGAAGCCGATCACCAGCGCGGCGACGGCGACGAAGGTGCCGGCCAGGGTAACGCGCTGCGTTATGGTGAGGCTGGCGAAGAGCGCGTTCAGCCGGCTGATGATTTGCTGGGGATTCACGACGTGGACTTTACGTTAGGGGCGGCCCGCTACACTGGCATCCGCATGATTTCCTGATACGCCTGCACCAGCTTGTTCCGCATCTGCACCGTCAGCTGGAGCATCATCTCGGCGCGCTGCAACGCGATCATCGCGTCGTGCACGTCACCGGACCCGTCGGCCATGTTGAGGACGGCCTCGTTCGCGTCCGTGCCCGACGTCTCGACGCTCGAGAGCAGACGCCGAAGCGAGTCGCCGAATTCCGCGCCCGCGCTGGGATCGTCACTCCCGCGCTGGGTGCGATCGGCGGCCGCCGTGATGGCTTTGCCGGTTGGAAGGACTCCGCTGATGCCGTTGGTGATCATGAGTCGTAGCTCTCCACGTCAGAAGTCTGAAGTCAGAAGTCGTAGTGCCCGGCTTTAGCCGGGCCCGCCTGAAGGCGGGCACTACGACTTTCCCTACCGTCCCAGTTCGAGCGCCCGCTGCACCATGTCGCGAATGAGATTAATCGCCGTCAGGTTCGCCTGATAGGCGCGCGAGGCGGACAGCATGTCGACCATTTCTTCGGCCACCTCGACGTTGGGCAGCAACACG
>JACQTH010000452.1 GCA_016210935.1 Acidobacteriota bacterium
CCGAAGCGCGAAGCGCGTAGGCGGGCGGCTCGCTTGCGCTCGCCGCGGTGATTTGCAGCTACGATCCGCTTAGTGTGGCGCCGCTCGGGTCCCACCCCACCGCCTCCCACGGCTCGCTCGCGCTCGCCGCGGTGGTTGCCAGCCACGATCCGCTTATTGCGACCTCCTCAATAGGGCAGTAGTACTGGCCTCTTCGCCCTATGTTCGCCGTTGGCCAACCGCGTGAAGAGGTCGGGGGCATCATCGAGCGAATGTGGCTCGACGAACGGTGAGATCTGGATGCGCCTGGAAAGCGCCATCTGAATGACTTCCGGATACAAGCGGGGGCTGCAGCCCCAGCTTCCGAACGCCACCGCGTCGAAGGCCATCAAGTTCGACAGGCGGATCTCCGGGCGATCCATGGTGAAGCCGATCACGCCCAATGTGCTCGCGGGCACGAGCAGCGCCCACGCCAGCTCCTGACCGGCGACCGTGCCGCTCATCTCGAGAATGCGCCAGCGCGCGGTGCTGACCTGGGTGTCGGCCAGGAGCTTCGCTTTGATCGTCTTCGCGTCGATTGCGCGCGGGTTGAACGTCCACTGCGCGCCGAGCGCGTCGGCCTGAGCCAGCCGCTCGTCCGCCACGTCGATGGCTGCGACCTGCGCTCCCAGGGCCCGCGCGATCTGTACCCCGAAAGTCCCAATGCCCCCCACGCCGATGACGATGACGAGATCGCCTGACTGGACGCGAGCGCGCTTGAGGGCTTGATACGGGGTCGTCACGGCGTCGGCGATGACGGCCAGATCCGGGAGCCGGTGGCCGTCCAGGAATTCGAGCGGCATCAGGTGGCGCGCGGGAACGACGACGTGGGTGGCGAATCCACCGTGGATGTGATTGCCGGGCATCGCCTGTGCGGTGCAGGCGTTGTCGCGGCCCGCTTCACACAGGTCGCAGCGGCCGCACGGCAGGACCGCTGGAACGATCACGCGGTGGCCGATCAAGACGTCGAAGGGCGGTGACGCGTGCGCCACGGTCCCGGAGATCTCGTGTCCCAGAATCAGCGGAAGCGGATGCCTGGTCTTGACCGCGCCGGTATAGAAGCTGATGTCGGTGTGACACAGGCCACAACCGGCGACCCGGACGATCGCCTCGTCTGATGCAGGATCCGGAAGTTCGAAGTCGCGGATTTCGACGCGGTTCGGCTCGACGAGGAACACTCCCCTCGCCGTCCGCTTCCACATGGCCTGTTCTTCGTCGAGCGCGCGGCGCCGGGTGTAGGCTCCTGTTGTCATGGGTGCCGGATTTCCGGAAATGGCCCGGATGCAAAAGGAACACGCGCAACGCCCGTGCCAAGTCTGGTCTCTTCGTGGCTTCCGCCTTTAGGCGGAAGTTGTCCGCCGCCGCCGCTGCCTCCGAACCGCAAGGAAGGCAACGGTGACAAAGCTCGCGATTGGGGCGGCGAGCAGGAACAAGATGCCTGACCGAAACGCGGCCACCAGTTGCTGGCCCTCAGGGGAGGAGAGGGCGCGGCGGCACATGGCGCACTGAGCGGTCGCCGATTCCGGACCGGCGCCTGTCAGCACGAGCGCCACCAGCACCCCAAGAATCAATCGGCCGCGCCCGATCATCGATGGGCCGCCTGCATCATCGACGCGATCCTCATCGCATCGGGCGCGATCAGGACGAAAAGAAGCGTGCCCGTGATCAGCAGTCCGATGATGACGATCACGGCGAGCGAGCCGCGCTCGAAGCGCAGGTGCATGAAGTGGGCGCCGATGAGCGCCGCCTTGACCAGCATGGCCCCGAGCAACACGCCGACGAAAACGCGCCGCGGCAGGGGTGAGCCGTCGAGAACGATCATGACGGTGGTCAGGACGAGCAGGGCAACCCAGGTTCGCCAATACAACCGATGACTGTGCCGCGTGGCGAGTTGTGACACGGATGAGACCTCCTTAGCCGTGCGAGTAACGAAGCGAAGCTTCGTTACACGAGATAGAACAGCGTGAAGATGAAGACCCAGACGAGATCGACGAAATGCCAGTACAACCCTGCCAATTCGACGCCTTCGCGTGTGGCGCGCTGGGTCGTCCATCGGATCGCGACCGTCGCGAGCACGATGGTTCCAATCAGGACGTGCGTGCCGTGGAACCCCGTCATCATGAAGAAATAGCTGGCGAAC
>JACQTH010000453.1 GCA_016210935.1 Acidobacteriota bacterium
GCGAGGGCCAGCGCCCAGACAACGACCGCGGCTCCGCAGCATCTCGTCGCAGCGCTAAAGCGCTGCGCTACAGCGATCGCTCTCGGCACTTCAGGCACCAGGCACTCCTACCTCCCCTGCATCCGGGCAATCCCTTCGCGAAGCTGCTGCTTCAAGACATCAGACCCCACGAACAGGTTTTCCGGATAGCGGCTATACGTCAACATCTCGGCGTAAATGGCGTCGCTCTCGTACAAGTTGTAGCCCAGGCCGGCGAGGTACTGCAGCCGCAGGTTCCGATCGCGGTTGATCGCCGCGTCCCTCAGCCAGGGTCCCAAATCCGATTTCTGCCCCGCGTAGTTGGAAAACAGATCCACAGCCGAATTGATGCCGACTTCGCTCAGCGATCGCGCGATGGCTGCATATTCCGGACGACGAAGGCGCG
The DNA here is from genome assembly GCA_016210935.1 of Acidobacteriota bacterium. GTDB lineage: Bacteria > Acidobacteriota > Vicinamibacteria > Vicinamibacterales > JACQTH01 > JACQTH01. Next base: position 425 of record JACQTH010000453.1, read on the forward strand.
CTTCCATCTCGTCCAGATCGATGAGCGTCGGCTCCACCTGCGCCGAGAGCACGAGGTCGTAACCGCGCCCGTCGTTCGTGTTGCCCCAGACCACGCCATGGGGAAACACTTCGAGGAACGTCGCGATCTCGCTCTTCACCGCCTCGGTATTGCTCTCGTACAGCTGCACGAAGAGCGTGACGGCGCCGCCGGGATTCAGGTGCTCCTTCACGATCTCGAAGAACTCCGTCGTGTAAAGCATGGCCGCGCCCTTCACCCAGGGATCGAGCGGGTCCGACGTGATCGCATCGAACTTCTCCTTCGTCGTCAGCAGGTAATGCCGGGCGTCATCGATCTCGATGCGGACTTTCGGATTGCGGACCACGTCGAAATTCTGCCCGGCAAAGTGGGTGGAGACGACCTCGGGCACGAGCGGCTCGATTTCCGCGATCGTCTCGCGCTCGAGCCGGGGCTCGATCGACACCGCCCCGGCGGTTACCCCCGCGCCGCAGCCGATCACCAACACCGATCGCGGGTCCTTCGGCAGCAGCGTGGTCAGGTGGCCGAGCATCCGCTGCAGTCTCATGTCTTGAGGCTCGCTCGAGGCCTGCACCTTCCCCGCGTTGTGGTAGTTCAGGATGCCGTTCGAGAGCCGCGTGACGGCGACCGACGCGTTCCACCCTTCGCCCATGTAGATCACGTCGGCGGTCCCGATTCGCGTCGGCATGTACCGGCCGTACGCCACGAGCATGCCCGGCACGGGGTGGACGCTGCGAACGAGCAGCACGACGGCGGCGACGGCCGTCGCATGCGCGATGGTCCCGCCGAGCGACATCCGCGCGGGCTGTCCCTCCTTGGAGGTCGAGAACGGCTCGAGCAGCAGCGCCGACAATCCGGCGATAACGATCATCACCTGCTGCGCGTGCTGGCTGCCGATCCAGGCCACCAGCAGGAGACCCGACGTCAGTGCGCCCACGATGGCTCCCACGGTGTTCGCGGCGTACACGCCGCCAACGACACGCCCGGGATCCTGCCCCGGCGCCACGACCGAGGCGAGCGCCAGGGGGAAGCTGGCGCCCCACAGGATCGCGGCGGGCAGCATCGCCCAGATGCACCGGACCAGATCGAGCTGGAAGTTGTACCAGGGGCTGGTCGAGATCGACGGGTTCACCGGCCAGTACGGCAGCGACTCGGTGAGCATGTACGCGGCCCACGCAATCGCCCCGCACAGCAGCAATTGACACCAGCCCAACACCATGCGGGGCCGGGCGACGTTAGGCGCGATCGCCGACCCGGCGCTGCTGCCGATTCCAATCCCGAACAGAAAGACCGCGAGGATCAGCGAGAAGGTGTAAACCGTGCCGCCGATCAACAGCGACAGCAACCGCGTCCAAATCACTTCCGAGGCGAGCGCGGTCAATCCGGACAGCGCGATCGCCACGTAGACCACCGTCGCGCCAGGAATCTTCTCATGGCTTCCGGCCTTCGCCCATGGCAGTGTCTCGTGGCTTCCGGCTGTCTCGTGGCTTCCGGCTTTAGCCGGAAGATCTTCCGCCGCGCATCCGCGCAACCGACCGACTTCGGCGGCGGTTTCGTCGAACGGCTTAAGGGGGAAGCCACGAGTCTCTGTCGCCTCCGCCTGGTAGCGTGCTACCCGTGCGATCGCGAGCGCGATCAGCGCGACCCCCACGTTGAGGGCCACGGCGGCGAACGTCGCCGTGGCCACGTCGTGGACGCGGAGGAGATAGAACCCGGCCAGCAGGCTGCCGATGACGGCGCCGCCGGTGTTGCCGCCGTAGAAAAACCCGAGCCAGGACACCCCCGTCGGGGTCGTCTCGATCCAGCGGGCCATCGCCGGCAGCGTCGCCCCCATCAGGAGGGTCGGGGGCAGCAGACAGATCGCCGCGACGAACGCACGAAACAGGATGCCGGCGACGCCGGTCCCGGCGAACGCGGTGTACGCGCCGCCGACGAGCGGCATGGCCACCAGCACCAGCACGGCGA
>JACQTH010000454.1 GCA_016210935.1 Acidobacteriota bacterium
CGGCGTTGACGAGGTATTCGCTGGTGACGCCGAAGCGCGCCGAAGCGACCTGCTTGATCGCGCTGCGGCGCGAGTCGCCGTTCGGATCGGGCACGTATCGCGCCGCGTCTTCGCCGCCCTCGCCGCTGTTGGATTTGGCCCCCAGCCGGTTCATCGCCACCGCAATCGTCTCGTGCGCCTCCGCGCTGATCGACCCGAAGGACATCGCGCCGGTGGCGAAGCGGCGGACGATCACCTCCACCGGCTCCACCTCTTCCAGGGGCACCGGCAGCGCGAGCTTCAGGCCGAACAAGCCGCGCAGCGTGGCGCGACGCCGGCTCTGATCGTCGACCAGCCGCGAGTATTCACGAAAAATCGCGTACTGACCGCTGCGCGTCGCGTGTTGCAGCTTGAACACCGTCTCCGGGTTGAACAGGTGGTATTCACCGTCACGCCTCCATCTGTACTCGCCACCGGGGTCGGTCGTGTCCGGGTCCGTCGAGAAGGCGCGGGCGTGGCGGCGCCGGACTTCTTCCGCCACGACATCGAGCCCAATGCCTCCGATACGCGAGCTCGTGCCGGTGAAGTAGCGATCGATGAGCGGGCGCTCGAGACCGATCGCTTCGAAGACCTGCGCGCCGCGATAGCCCTGTACCGTCGAGATGCCCATCTTGGACATCACCTTCAACAGGCCTTTGGCGAGCGCCTGCAGGTAACGCGCGGAGGCCGCAGCGGGATCGGCCGTGACGATGCCCTCGCGAACCAGATCCGCGAGGGTTTCAAGCGCCAGATACGGATTGACGGCGTCGGCCCCAAAGCCGATCAGGAGCGCGACGTGGTGCACCTCGCGCGCATCGCCGGATTCCACGATGAGGCTGCCCTGCATCCGACGGCCTTCGCGCACGAGATGCTGGTGGATTGCCGACAGCGCCAGCAGGCTGGGAATCGGCGCCTCGCCCGCGCTGCTTCCCTTATCAGAGAGAATCAGAATGGTGGCACCGCCGGCAATCGCGTCAGAGGCACACCGCTCGAGATCGGCCAGCGCGCGCTCCAGCCCGGCTCCGCCGTCGGCGACCGCAAAGCGCGTCGGCAGCGTGGCTGTGCGACAGATGTCCGCGGGCGCGCGTCGCAGCCTGGCCAGCTCGTCATCGCTGAGAATCGGGCGACCGAGGCGAATTCTCTTCGTGGCTTCCGGATTCGGCCGGAAGTCTTCAGAGAAACCCTGATCGAGCAGATTGCCGGCCACGCCCAGCGTCGACGCGAGCGACGTGACGAGCTCCTCGCGAATCGCGTCGAGCGGCGGATTCGTGACCTGCGCAAAGAGCTGCTTGAAATAGTCGAAGAGCAGCCGCGGCCGGTCCGAAAGCACGGCCAGAGCCGAGTCGGCGCCCATCGACCCGACCGGCTCCTCGCCTGCGGTCGCCATCGGCGCGAGCAGCAGCTCGATGTCTTCCTGCGTGTAGCCGAAGATCTGCTGGCGGCGGCTCAGCGGGAGGCCGTCCGGGGTTCCGAGGTCCCGGGGTTCCGAGGTTCCCCGGGGTTCCGAGGTTCCGAGGTTCTGGGGTTCCGGGGTTCCTGCGCTCTGAGGGAGTGCGGACAGATCGACGACGTTCGCCGCGACCCACGCCTCGTACGGCCGGGCGCCAGCGAGGTCGCGCTTGATCTTCTCGTCCTCGATGAGTCTCCCCTTTGACGTCTCGACCAGCAGCATCCGGCCCGGCTGCAGGCGACCCTTTCGCACGATCCGTTCGGGCGGGATGTCGAGCACACCCGCTTCCGATGCCATGACGACCAGACCGTCTGTCGTTTCCAGGTAACGCGCGGGACGCAGCCCGTTGCGGTCGAGAACCGCTCCGACGGCGTCCCCGTCGCTGAACGCCATCAGGGCCGGCCCATCCCATGGTTCCATCACGGTCGCGTGATACTCGTAGAAGGCCTTGAGGTCTGGCGCCATGCTCTCGTGGCGGTTCCAGGGCTCGGGGATCATCATCTGGATCGCGTGTGGCAGCGATCGGCCCGCCATCACGAGCAGCTCGAGGACGTTGTCGAACGCCGCCGTGTCGCTTCCGCCTTCCTGGACGATGGGCAGCAGGCGCGACAGATCGCCGCCGAGTCCCGGCGAGGCCAGGAGCGCCTCGCGCGCGCGCATCCAGGTGAGGTTGCCGCGCAGCGTGTTGATTTCGCCGTTGTGCGCGACCATCCGGAACGGATGCGCGAGCGGCCATGAGGGAAACGTGTTGGTGCTGAACCGCTCGTGCACGAGCGCCAGGGCGGATTCGAAGTCCGGATCCCGAAGATCCGGGAACATGGCCTCGAGCTCGTCGCCGGCGAGCATTCCCTTGTACACGAGCGTGCGAGACGAGAGGCTCGCCACGTAGGCATGCAGCGCCGCCCCGGGGCCGGTTCCCGAGCCGCCGCCACACGAGCGTTCGAACCGCTTTCGAATCACATACAGCTTGCGTTCGAACCACAGCGGGTCGGCTTCGCGCGGCGGGCCCGCTGCGGCCGCCGCCACGAACACCTGCATGATGAGCGGGCAGCTCGCCGCCGCCGTGGTGCCCAGGACGCGGGGGTTCGTCGGCACCACGCGCCAGCCCAGGAGCCGCTGGCCTTCAGCCGCAATGAGCGTCTCCAGGCGCCGCCGCGCGTCGCGCTGGCCGCTCGCTTCGCGGGGCAGGAAGATCATGCCCACGCCGTACTCGCCGGCCCGTGGCAGCGTGACCCCGAACCGCCCCATGGCCTTCCGCAGGAACCGGTCCGGAACCTGCACGAGGATTCCCGCCCCATCCGCGGTGGCGGCATCGCCGCCGCGCGCGCCGCGATGGAGCAGGTTTGGGAGAATCGTCAGACCGTGGTGGACAATCGAATGCGAGCGGCGGCCCTGGACGTCGACCACGAACCCCAGACCACAGGCATCATGCTCGAACCGCGGGTCATAGAGGCCCTGCTGCGCGCGCGGCATGACGTGTTATCGCGCAGTCGGACCCATGCACAAAACGCAATTTGCGCATGAGAGGTATGAGTGTCAGGCATGGGCAAGGTTTGCGGTGATGGCATCGATTCGATGCGTGAAGCGCATGGATCGTGGCGGTCACGCTCTCCCGGACCCTGGCGGGCTCAGCTTCAGCCGCGGCCGCACGCGGTCGAGCAGCTTCATCATTTCCTGCACCAGCCGCGGCACCCGATTGGTCCGCAGATACACCCACCCCGTCTCGCGGACGAGCGGCTCCCCCACGATC
>JACQTH010000455.1 GCA_016210935.1 Acidobacteriota bacterium
CGGGGGTCGGTATGGAAAGACGCTCGTTGTCTTCACCGTCCCCGGGTCGGTTCATGAACTGAAGCAGTCTTTTGCTCACCGACCCCTGGTCCCCGACCCCCGACCCCTTCTCCTTATCGATTCTCCCGCCCATACCGATCCTCGAGCCTGACCACATCGTCCAGCTCCGGCGTGGAAACCTCGAAGAGGTCGGAGTCCTCGATCGCGGTCATGCGATGAACGGTCTTCGGCTTGACGTGCACGCGCTCGCCCGGTTTCATCTCGCGCTTGACCAGCCGTTCCCCTTCCTGAATCTCGAACAGCAGGCGCCCCGACCACAGGTAAATCGTCTCGTCCTTGACGTTGTGGTACTGCAGGCTGAGCGCATGGCCCGCGTTCACGTGGATGATCTTGCCCACATACCGGTCCGTCTTGGCCCAATGGAGCTCGTAGCCCCAGGGCTTCTCCACCCGGGTCACTTCAGTGTTCACGTCGTTGCTCCTTCAGTGGCCGAGCCGAGCGTCAGCTCGTCACGGGGATCGCGGCCGAGCGCGTCGGCGAGGTATTCCTCGATCTCGGCGGCGGTCGCCAGACTCATGGCACGGTCCGCCACCTCGCGAAGCTCGCTGGCGCGCAACTGGCCGATCAGCTGCTTCGTCGTGGGGATCGCCGCCGGGTTCATGCTGACCGTGCGAAGGCCCAGACCGATCAGCAGCGGAATCGCCACAGGATCAGTCGCCATCTCGCCGCACAACGCCACGGGCACGTTCGATCCCGCCGCCGCGTCGAGCACCTGCCGGATCAGGCGGAGCACGGCCGGATGCAGCGGCTCGTAGAGTGCCGCCCCGCGCGGCTCGGTGCGGCTGGCTCCCAAGGTGTATTGCACCAAATCGTTCGTGCCGATGCTGAAAAAATCGGCCTCGCGGGCGAGCACGTCCGCGGTGAGCGCCGCTGACGGGACCTCGATCATCGCGCCGATGGCGACCTGGCCCGCCCGGTCACCCCGACGCTCGAGCGCGGCCCGGCTCTCGGCGATCATCGCGCGTACATCACGCAGATCTCCGACCCCCGACACGGTCGGGACCAGGATGTTCAGCTGGCCATCACCAGCGGCTCGAAGCACCGCGCGCAGCTGAACGCGCCTGAGATCCCCGACGTCGTGATCGCCCGCGACTTCCTCGAGGGCTGATGCCGTAAACAGGCGGATCGTCACCGAGTCGGCCCGGCCCCGATCGAAGAGTTGGCGGTAGAGTTCGACCTGCAGCGCTTCGGACGCGGCGATCGCGGGCGCGTCGGCGCTGGCCAGGAGGAACTCGCTCCGGAACAGGCCGATGCCCTGCGCGCCCTGCTGCCGGGCGACTTCGACATCAGCCACGCGCTCGATGTTCGCGTCGATCCGGATCTCGACGCCGTCGAGCGTCCGGGCCGGCCCGACTCCCTGTCGCTCGCGCCGGGTCTGCATGGCGACCCATCGCTGGCGGCGGCCGCGGTAGTCGGCAGCCTCCGCCGGCGACGGCGCGATCAAGACCTCGCTCATCGTGCCGTCGACGACGAGGGTCGTGCCTGGGGAGACCTGCCCACTCACGTCGAGGAGGCCCATGACGGCGGGCACGTGCAGAGAACGCGCGAGAATGGCCGTATGATCGGTGCGGCTGCCGGTGTCGGTCGCAAACCCGTGTATCTTCGTCCAGTCGATCTGCGCGGCGATCGACGGGCTCAGCTGATCCGCGACGAGCACGGCGCCTTCCTCGACGTCGTCGAACAGCGCGCTCTCGCGCGCGCGGCGCAGGTTCATCCGGACGCGTCCGGACAGATCGGCCATCTCGCCCTTGCGCTCGCGCAGGTACGGATCTTCGACCTCGTCGAAAACCGCGGCGAGACCCGCGCACGCGCGCCACACCGCCCATTCCGCGTTCGCGTGCTCGGACCGCACGAGCTCTTCCGCGCGGTTCACGAACAGCGGATCGTCCAGCATCAGGATCTGCGCCTCGAACAGGTATCGCAGCTCGGCGCGCGCCCGCTGGTTCAACCGCGCGCCGATCTCGTGCAGTTGGCGTTTGGAGCGCTCGCGCGCGTCGCGCAGCCGGGTGAGTTCGTCATCGATCCGATCCGGCGGAATCGCGAACCGGATCACGAGCGGGTTCTGCATCAGCATGACCACAGGGCCGACCGCGACCCCGTGCGAGACACCGGTGCCCGTCAATCGTCGCACGTTGTCCCCTCTCCAAATCCCGCGTCCACCAGCGACACGAGCGCCGCGAGTGCCGCGCCCTCATCCGATCCTTCCACCGTGATGGTGATGTCCGCCCCGAAACTGGCGGCCAGCAGGAGAATCCCGAGGATGCTCTTGCCGTCCATCTCCCGCTCGCCACATCGCACCCGCACCCGGGCCTGAAAGCGGCTGGCGACGTGCACGAACCGCGCGGCGGCCCGCGCATGCATTCCCAAGGGGTTCCGGACCCGGACAACCTGGGAGACCATCGCCCCAGCCTCGTAGTTCTCGTGGCTTCCGCACAGTCTTCGTGGCTTCCGGCTGAACATTGTGGGAAACGCGTTTCATCCAGGCGTTTTCCACAGGTTCCTTTAGCCGGAAGAAACAGGCGCACACTTCCGGCTAACGGCGGAAGCCACGAGACTCACGAAGACCGGACGCCACGAAGACGCCGCCGCTACCCGCGCTCTTCCCCGCGCAGCAGTTCCGAAGCCACCCAAATCGCGTTCTGCCCATGTTCACGCATCGCCCTCGCGAGCTCGGCCAGCGGCGCCTCCGTGTGGTGATTGGCGAGCTTGATCAGCATCGGGAGGTTCACTCCGGTGACGATCTCGACCCGATTCTCCTCGAGGAACGTGATGCCGAGATTCGTCGGCGTGCCGCCGAACATGTCGGTCAGCACGAGCACGCC
>JACQTH010000049.1 GCA_016210935.1 Acidobacteriota bacterium
GCAGGAGAGCGCCGATTTCCATCTCCGGCCTCGACATCGGCAGGAGCGGCGCACGAGCCGTCCTCGTCATCGCGGGCCGCGTGCCAGCCCACGCAGGTTCCTAACCGCTATGCCCGATCCATTCACGCCGCGTCCCGAGCACCAGTTTTCCTTCGGGCTCTGGACTGTGGGGAATCGCGGCCGCGACCCGTTCGGGGACGCCGTACGGCCCGTCCTGTCACCGACCGACGCTGTCGCTCTGCTCGCTGAAGTGGGGGCGAGGGGTGTCAACCTCCACGACAACGATCTGGTGCCGATCGATGCCTCTCCCGCCCAGCGGGATCGGATTGTCCAGGAGTTCCAGGGCGCCTGTCAGCGGCATGGCCTGGTCGTGCCGATGGCAACCGTCAACCTGTTCTACGACCCGGTCTTCCGCGACGGCGCTTTCACGTCGAACGACGCCCAGGTGCGCGCGTATGCGATTCAAAAGACGATGCGCGCGATGGATCTGGGCGCGGAGCTCGGAGCGAAGATTTTCGTGCTGTGGGGAGGGCGAGAGGGCACGGAAACCGACGCGTGTCGGCGTCCTGACGAAGCGGTCAAGCGGCTGCGTGAAGCGGTCAACTATCTGTGCGAGTACTCGCTCGACCGCAAGTACGGCTTCCGGTTTGCGCTCGAGGCCAAGCCCAACGAGCCGCGTGGCGACATCTACATGGCGACCACGGGCGCCTATCTCGGGTTCATCGCGACGCTCGATCATCCGGACCTGGTGGGGGTGAACCCGGAGGTTGCGCACGAGCAGATGGCGGGACTGAACTTCGTGCATGCCGTGGCGCAGGCCTGGGAGGCGGGCAAGCTGTTTCACATCGATTTGAACGATCAGCTGCCAGGCCGCTACGACCAGGACTTCCGGTTTGGTTCGGCAAACCCGAAAGCCGCGTTCTGGCTCGTCAAGTTTCTCGAGGACGTCAAGTACGACGGGCCGCGTCACTTCGACGCGCACGCGTACCGAACGGAGGACCATGACGGTGTTCGCGCATTCGCCCGCGGCTGCATGCGCACGTATCTCATTCTCAAGCAGCGCGCGGAGCAATGGAACGCGGATGCCGAAATCCAGGCGCTGCTACAGGAGGCCGGGCCGGGCGCCCGGCTGCCTCCGCTGACCGCGTACTCGCGCGCGACGCGGGACACGTTGCTGTCTCACGATTTCGATCGCGCGGCGCTTTCGAGCAGAGGTCTGGCGTACGAACGGCTCGATCAGCTGACGATGGAAGTGCTCCTCGGCGTTCGTTGAGTCAGCGGGTGCTCACCTTGCGAGCGATCAGGCTGAAGCCACGTGCGGCCGCATCCTTCGCCAGCGCCGCCAGCCGTGCGCGACCGGCCGTGGCGTTCGCGGTGGAGCCTTCAATTTCACCCTGGGCCAGACGCGCCTCGAACTCGATGGTGACGAAGCCGCGGCGCCGTGCGTCGGCAATGACCCGCTCGAGGTTCTTCAGCGCGAGCGGCGCGTCGCCTGAGGCCGCGCCAACGCGGGCAGCGGCAATCTCAATCAACGCGCGAACCGTCCAGTCCGGACTTTTCGCGCACAACGCTCTGCCCCGGTCGACCGCCGCTTGCGCCTCCTTCAATCTCCCCGCTGCCAGCCGCGCGACCGCGAGCGCCGCTTGTGCGGAGGCCTGCGAGGCGATCGCGTGTTTGGCCTGGAACACTTCGTTCGCGCCAAGGGCCAGATTCTCGGCTTCGACAAAGCGCCCGTCCTCGATTTCCAAGAACGCCAGGCTCACCTTCGTTTCCGCCTCCGATCCCTTCGCGCCGGTGGTGCGGTCGATCTCCAGCGCCTCCTCGAGGTTCCGGCGTGCGCTCGTGAGGTCTCCCTGGTGGCGCAACGCATCCGCGCTGTTCCAGAGAACCATCACGAGGCCCCGCTTGTCGCCAATCTCGCGAAACACCCGCGCCGCCCCGGCGTACAACGTCGCGGCGCCTGCCAAGTCTCCGCGGGCGCTGCGGACGCGCGCCACGTTGGCGAGCGCGAGCGCGGTGCTGCGGCGGTCGCCGATATCGCGATGGATCGCCAACGCCTCCTCGAACCGTGCCTGCGCGCGCGCGGCGTCACCTCGATCGAAGAGCACCAGGGCGCTGTTGTTCAGGACGCCGGCCAATCCGTTTCGGTCCCCAATGTCGCGATAGACAGCTTCAGCCTCCCGATACTGCTGGGCGGCGTCGTCGAGGTTGCCTTGGTTGTAGTACAGAATCCCCATCGTGTTGAGCGTGCTCGCAATCCCGGCCTGGTTCCCGATTGCACGCTGGACGGCGAGTGCCTGCTGGATATAAGTCTGCGCTGCGGCGTCCTCACCCTGGTTCAGCAACGCGGTTGCGAGGCTGCTCAGGGTTCGCGCCACGCCGGCGCGGTCCCCCGCTGACGCATGAATCGCCCGGGCCTCGTGGAAAAACGGAATCGCCTGTTTCGGATTGCCGCGCCTGATGGACGCCCATCCCTGCAGGTATCGCCCCTCGGCCACGAGGAGGCGCGCGCCCCGCGCCAGCCCCTTCGTGGCGCTGCGCTCGGCGGCCGCGTACATGCGCGTGAAATCGGCAACCGTATCAGCGGCCGCCGCTTCCGCGAGGTCGATCCGCGGATCCTGCGCAAGGTCGCTGCTCAATGTGCGCAGGCCGTCGATGGTCGCCAGCGCATCGTCGACCTGTCCTGCGGCGCGCTGCGCCGCCGCCAGCCGCAGACCATACTCGAGATTGTCGGGAAAGAACCCCCAGAGGCGCCGATACACGTCCACAGCCCGATCCC
>JACQTH010000443.1 GCA_016210935.1 Acidobacteriota bacterium
GCGCAGCCCCGCGTTGAAGCGGGCGTTGGGGAAGTCGAAAGCGCTGGCGGAGTTGTGGGGCGTAGGAGTAAGGAGTAAGGAGTAAGGAGTAAGGAGTAAGGAGAGAGGATAGCTCCTTTCTCCTCTCTCCTTTCTCCTTTCTCCTAGCTCCTTACTCCTAGCTCCTAGCTCCTTTCTCCTTCCTTAGTACGCTTTCGCGAAGTACGCCACCTCCCTCGCGGGCTGCCCGCACTTGATGCACGACCCCGAAATCGGCTGACCCGGATCGCGGAACGGGAGATTCCGAATCGTCGCCTGCGTCTCGGTCTTGATGTCGGTTTCACACTTCTGAGAGCCGCACCAGAGTGAGACGACGAACCCCGGCCTTCCTTCCATGATCCGTTTGAACTCCTCGTACGAATCCGTGCGCGTCGTGTGCTCGTCGCGAAACCGAAGCGCCGTCTCGAACAGCGACGCCTGAATCATCGCGAGGAGTTCTTCGACCCGGCGGGCGAGGCCCTCGACGGGCGTCGGAAGCTTCTCGCGCGTATCGCGCCGGACCAGCATCACCTGCGACTGCTCGATGTCCCTGGGTCCGATCTCGAGGCGGAGGGGCACACCGCGCAGCTCCCACTCGGCAAACTTCCACCCTGGCGTGTAGGTGTCGCGGTCGTCCATGGTCACGCGAATCCCGGCCGTCTGGAGCGACGCGCGGAGCTCCCGTGCGCGGGGCAAGACCGTCTGCTGCCAGTTGCCGCGCGGGATCGGCACGATGACGACCTGATAGGGCGCGATGCGTGGAGGAAGCATCAGACCGTTGTCGTCGCCGTGGACCATCACGACGGCGCCGATCAGGCGCGTCGTGACGCCCCATGATGTGCCCCAGACGTGCTGCAGCGATTTGTCACGCGCCTGGAACGTGATATCGAACGCCCTGGCGAAATTCTGTCCGAGGTTGTGCGACGTGCCGGCCTGAAGCGCGCGCCCATCTCCCATCAGCGCTTCGATCGAATAGGTCCGGAGGGCGCCGGCGAATTTTTCGCTCTCGCTCTTTCTGCCGGTCAGCACCGGCACCGCGAGCTCACTCTCGATGGTGTCTTTGTAAAGGTCGAGAATCTTGAGCGTCTCCTCCTCCGCCTGGGCCTCCGTTTCGTGGGCGGTGTGCCCCTCCTGCCACAGGAACTCGGTGGTGCGGAGAAACGGGCGCGTCACCTTCTCCCAGCGCACCACGTTCGCCCACTGATTGATGAGCACCGGCAGATCGCGCCACGACTGGATCCACTTGGCGTACATCGTCCCGATAATCGCCTCGGAGGTCGGCCGGACAATCAGGCGCTCTTCCAGCTTTTCGCCGCCGCCGTGCGTCACGTACGCGACCTGCGGCGCGAACCCTTCGACGTGCTCGGCTTCCTTCGTCAGCAGGCCTTCGGGAATGAACAAGGGAAAGTACGCGTTCACGTGGCCCGTTTCCTTGATCCGCCGATCGAGCGCCTGCTGAATCAGCTCCCAGATGGCGTAGCCGTACGGCCGGATGACCATGCAGCCCTTGACCGGCGAATAGTCGGCGAGCTCCGCCCGCCGGACGACGTCGATGTACCAGGCCGAGAAATCTTCGGACTGGGGGGTGATCTCGGTCACCTGGCGATCTTTTCCTTCAGGCTTGTCGTTCATCGATGGTCTTCTATCGCGACTGACTGGCGCCAAACGATCTTCCGCCTAAAGGCAGAAGCTACGAAGCGGGTGATTGCCGTTCATCGATTCAGTCCACTCTCGCTCACGCGCCCGAGCGCACCCTGCTGGCAGCCGTGACGCCTCCAGTGTAGATCGTCGCGCGCAGGGAAATCGGATCGGAAATGGGCCCCACGGCTTTCCTCGCGCCACAGGGCCGCGCTCGCGATGAGGCCGCTGACCAGCACGACATTCACCAGCTTCCAGGCCTCGGCGCGAATCGGCAGCGCGGTCACGTGGCGGGCGACATCCGTCCAGCGATCGGTAAGGGCCGTCACCGCCTGCTCCAGCTGGGGCCGGTCGCGAAACAGCCCGACCGACTGCCACATCATCCGGCGGACCTCCTCGAGGACCGCTTCGGTGTTGTCTGGAAAGGCGTCCGGTATCCTCGAGCCGTACCGCGAGGGCGGTTCGGCGCGCCGGCGATCACGCCGCTCGGCCCGCATCGCGCGGCCGGCACGCGCCCCGAACACCAGCCCTTCGAGGAGCGAATTGCTGGCCAGACGATTCGCGCCATGCACTCCGGTGCACGCCGTCTCGCCCGCCGCATACAGACCCGGAAGCGAAGAACGGCCGTCCAGATCGGTCTCGATGCCGCCCATCAGATAGTGAGCGGCCGGCCCCACGGGAATGCGGTCGCGGGCGAGATCCAGACCGAACCGCCGGCACGTCGTCGACACCAGCGGGAATCGCGCATGGACGAAATCGGGATCGAGGTGCTGCAACGAGAGGGAGACCGGTCGCCCGGTTCGCTGCGCCTCCTGCACCATGGCGCGGGCCACCTGGTCGCGCGGCGCGAGCTCGCCCGCTTCGTGATAGCGCGCCATGAACCGATCGCCGTCGGCGTTTACCAGCTGCGCTCCTTCGCCTCGCAGCGCTTCCGACAGGAGAAATCTCGGTCCACCCGGGACGCTGAGGGCCGTGGGGTGGAACTGGACGAACTCCATGTCGGCAATGCGCGCCCCTGCGCGGAAGGCCATCGCAATGCCGTCGCCGGTCGCCACCGCCGGGTTCGTGGTGTCGGAAAAGACCTGGCCCGCTCCACCGGTGGCGAGAAGCGTGGCGCGGGCCCGCACGGCGCCCGCGGTTCCGTCGTTCGTGAAAAAGCGGACGCCCGCACACTCGCCGTCCTCGACCAGCAGGTCGGTCACACTCGCATGGGTCAACACGCGCGGCGAGAGGTTCGCAGAGACATGCTTCCATACGGCGCGCTCGATCTCGCGCCCCGTCGCATCGCGCGCGTGCAGAACCCGGCGCACGCTGTGCGCGCCCTCGCGCGCGAGCGCGATCGCCCCGGTCGCATCGCGGTCGAACGTCGCGCCCCAGTCGATCAGTTGCCCGACCAGCAGGGCGCCCTCGGTGACGAGCACCGTGACGGCGGCCTCGTGACACAGGCCGTCGCCGGCGCGGATCGTATCGGCGGCGTGGAGCGCGGGCGAGTCGCCTGGTCCGATGGCAGCGGCGATGCCACCCTGCGCGTACCCGGTGCTGCCTTCGCTTCGTTCGGCCTTCGTGAGGATGAGCACCTCGCCGGCGCCCGTCAGCTGCGCGGCCGTGCTGAGCGCGGCGATGCCGCTGCCGACGATCAGGAAGTCGGTCGTTACGAGCATCGGATGCTATCCTAGCAGCCCAGACTCATGGATCAGGTTCGAATCGACATCACGACCCCGCTCCGGCGGTATCCCATCATCATCGCCGAAGGCCTCACGGAACGATTGCATCTGGTCCTGCGCGAGCTGGGATTGAGCGACCGTCGATTCATCGTGTCCAATCCGGTCGTCTGGCGGTTTCACGGCACCCTCATCGGCGCGCGGCTTCCCGGATCGCAGGTCGTGCTGATTCCCGACGGCGAGCGGTTCAAGGTGCTCTCAACCGTGACGCGCATCTATGACGCCCTGGTCAGCGCGCATGCGGAGCGATCCGCCAACCTGGTGGCCGTTGGCGGCGGAGTCGTGGGCGACGTGGCGGGATTCGCGGCCGCCACGTACCTTCGCGGGATCAACTTCATACAGGTGCCGACCACGTTGCTGGCGCAGGTGGACAGCGCCATCGGAGGGAAGGTGGGGGTCAATCATGCGCAGGGCAAGAACCTGATCGGCGCTTTCTATCAGCCGCATCTGGTCGCCATCGACCCGCTGCTGTTGAAAACCCTGCCCCGGCGCGAGTTTCGATCCGGCCTCTACGAGGTGATCAAGTACGGGATGGCTTTCAGCGCCGAACTTTTTGCGCGCCTCGAGCGCGATCTCACCGGCATCCTCGCGCGCGACCCGTTCTCGCTGATCCCCATCATCGCGGATTCCTGCCGGATCAAGGCCTCGGTCGTCGAGCAGGACGAGCGCGAGGCCGGCCCGCGGCGGGTCCTCAATTTCGGCCATACGGCCGGCCACGCACTGGAGGCGGTCACGAAATACCGGCGGTACCGCCACGGCGAGGCCATTGCGTACGGCATGATGGTGGCGGCGCAACTGGCGGTCGATCGCGAGGTGCTTTCGCCAGAGATCCAGCGCGCGCTCACGTCCCTGATTGCGCAGCTCGGACCGTTGCCGCCGATCAGCGATCTCGAGGCCGGGCCGGTAATCGAGGCGATGATGCACGACAAGAAGGTCCAGGAGGGCAGAATCCATTTCGTGCTGCCCACCCGGATCGGATCGACCACGATCGTGAATGATCTGGGCGAGCCGGAGCTGAAGAAGGGATTGAAGGCGATAGGGTTGAAGGGATGAGCAGCCAGTTGGCGAATTGGGGAGTTGGTGAATTGGTGAATGGAAGAACGGACAGACGAACTCACCGATTCACCAATTCACCAATTCTTCTCCAGCCCGTGCCGACGCAGCTTCGCCGTGAGCGCTTTGTAGCCGATCTGAAGCATCTCGGCGGCGCGTGCCTTGTTGCCGCCCGCTTCCTCCATCGCTCGGGCCAGCTTGCGTTTTTCGACCTCGGTCACGGCCCGGCGCGTCACCTGCGCCAGCGTGCCTGAAAAATCGAACGCCTCCCAGCCGTCCGACGGCACCATCGGAAACGCCTCCGGCTGACCGATACGCGGTTGAAAGGACAGGTTCAGATGACGGGGCTCGATGCGGGGTCCCTCCGCCAGGATCACCGCCCGTTCGATGCAATTCTGCAGCTCCCGGACGTTACCGGGCCATGAGTAGGCACAGAGCGCGGCCTCCGCGTCGGGACCCAGCTCGAGCGTTTTTTTCTTGAGATCCCGACAGAACCGCTCGATGAAATACCGCGCGAGGATCGGAATGTCGCCCTGCCGTTCCCGGAGCGGGGGGATCGTGATCGGAAAGACCGACAGCCGGAAGTACAAATCTTCACGAAACTGTCGGGCAGCAACGGCGGCTTTCAGATTCTTGTTCGTCGCCGCGACCACGCGCACATCCACGCGCACCGGTATGTTGCCGCCAATCCGCTCGAACTCACGCGTTTCGAGCGCGCGAATGATCTTGGCCTGCAGCCCGATCGGCAGGTCGCCAATCTCGTCGAGAAAGAGGGTCCCCCGGTGCGCGACCTCGAACTTCCCGAGTTTCCGTGCGGACGCCCCGGTAAACGAGCCCTTCTCATGGCCGAACAGCTCGCTTTCGAGCAGCGTGTCAGGGATGGCCGCGCAATTGATCGCGACGAAGGGGCCGCCGGTCCGCTCGCTCAGCACATGAAGCGTGCGGGCGAAGAGCTCTTTGCCCGTACCGCTTTCCCCTTCCAGCAGCACGGTCGCATCCGATCGCGCGGCCCGGAGCAGCTGCGACATCACCCGGCGCAACCGCAGATCGTCGCCGACGATGACCGGCGTGAGCGGAGGCGTCGGAGCCACGTCAGGCGTGACGGGCGACACGTCTAGCAGGGAAGCTGCGCGGGGCGTGGCGAAGTCTCGGCGGTTTGAGGCGCAGCTTCACTGCCGGAGCCATCCCGGCGGAACGCCGGCCCGCCGGGCTTCTTCGTGGATCTTGTCGATCTCTTTCGTCTGCTCGACGATCTCCTGCTTCAGGCGATCCAGTTCCGCCAGCGCTCGCTGGCGATCGCTGGCGATGACGGCCCGCTGCGCGGGGTCGTCGCGGTTGACGAAGTCGGTGGTGAGGGCGTTGATGCGCGACTGCATCGCGTCGAGATAGACGCGGTTCCGATCGAGGGCCGTTCGCACGGCGGTCAGTCGATCGCGCCAGTACGCTTCGTCCTTTTTTTCCGTCGCATTCGCCTCGGCTGGCTTCGCCTGCGCCGTCGCTGAGTCAGCGGCGGGCTGGGCCGGCTGAGCAACAGGCTTGACCTCGGCAGGAGCCGCCGCGGCGGGCCGAACGGGCGGCCGTTCCCCCGCGCGTGACGGCCTCAAGTCATTATTCGTGATGACCTTGGCCGGCTGCTTGATATTCTTGCGCCGCTCCTCTTCCTTCTTCGCGATCTCGGCGAGGGTCTGGCCCCCGGCGGCGGTTGCCATGAACGCGAGCGCGAGCGCGGCGGAAAGAACTCTCAGACCCATCAATCTCAGTTTACC
>JACQTH010000444.1 GCA_016210935.1 Acidobacteriota bacterium
AGCGATTTCGCTGTCACCAGGAGGTCGGGCACGACGCCGTAGTGCTCGCACGCGAACATGCGGCCGGTGCGGCCAAAGCCAGATTGAATCTCGTCGGCAATCACCAGAATGCCGTGAGCGCGGCACACCTCGGCAACCCGGTTCAGGTACTCGCGAGGCGGCACGATGAAGCCGCCTTCTCCCAAAACCGGCTCGAACAAGACCGCGGCCAGCGACGAGCGGACGCTTTCGTTCTTCAGCTGCTGCCCGACGAGGTCGACACATGCCGTCGCGCAGTCCGGATACACTCGGTCAATCGGACAGCGATAGCAATACGCGAACGGAACGCGGGTGACGTCGCTCACCATCGGCCCGAACCCCGTCTTGTACGGCTCGACCTTGCTGGTCAGAGAGAGCGTCAGAAGCGTGCGACCGTGAAACGCGTGCTCGAAGCAGAGGATGCCCGGTTTGCCGGTCGCGTGGCGGGCAATCTTGACGGCGTTCTCGACCGCTTCCGCGCCGCTGTTGACGAAGAGAGCCTTCTTCGGAAACGACCCGGGCGTCAGGCGACAGAGGCGTTCGGCGAGGGCGACATACTGTTCGTAAGGCGCGACCGAGAAGCAGGTGTGCGTGAATCGATCGAGCTGGGCGCGCACGGCGTCGACGACCGCCGGTGACGAGTGCCCGACGTTGAGCGTGCCGATGCCGCCGGCAAAATCAAGGAAGCGGTTGCCGTCGACGTCTTCCACAACCGCACCGGATGCGCGCGCCACGACCACCGGCGTGGCGTGATAAATGCCGCGCGGCACGCTGCGCTCGCGGCGCGACAGAATCTCCCGCGAGCGGGGGCCGGGGATTTCCGTGTGGATTCGGATGATCGGCATCAGTGGTTGTCGGCCGAGACTGGAGCTGTGGCCGATGCCTTTAATCGTGGGCCGAAGCTTTAGCTTCGGTTCTCGCGCGATCTTCGATCAAACGAAGCTGAAGCTTCGTCCCACACTTCTGGAACGCCCCGCCTCGCAACGGCTGCTACTTGTCGGTGGTTTCGCGCTCCCGACTGTACACGACCTTCCCGTCAAAGATCGTGTACTCGACACGCGCGTCCGACAGCCGATCGGGCGGTAGCGAGAAGATGTCCGTCGACAGGATCACGAGGTCCGCGAGCATGCCGCGGGCGAGGGTGCCCTTCCTCTGCTCGTCGAACGACGCATATGCCGCCCCCCGTGTATACGCATCGAGCGTGTTCGTCAGTCGAATCCGTCGATCCGAATCGGATTCTGCGGCAACAGGCGAACCGGCGGCCATGGCCACTTGCACGCCGGCAAGTGGGTCGAGAGCCCCGATCGGCCAATCACTCCCGAACGCGACGATGCCGCCCGCCTCGGCGATCGGCGTCCACGACCAGCCTCGCGGCGCTCGTTCGGCGCCGGGATTCAGCGCGCGCAAGTGCAGCGGATCCGGTGGGGCGAAAGCCCGCTGTGGCTGCAACGAGGCCACGATCCCGCCGGTCTTGAAGCGCCCGGCATCGCTGGCATCGACGGCGTCGATCCGTTCGATGCGATGCCGTCTTCCCCTGGCCGGCGGCGGATTCACTCGGCTCGCCTGTTCGAACGCGTCGAGTGCCGCGCGCACCGCGGCGTCTCCTGCGGCTTCGATCGCGATCTGCCAGCCCGTTCGATCGAGCGCTGCGACGATCTTCGACAGCTCATCGGCGCTGAAGAGCAGCTGCCCGTTCGATCGCGGCCTGGTCGCGTACGGCGCCAGCATCGCGGCTGTTTGCGTCTCGAGCGAACCATCGAGGGTCAGCCGGACGGCGCCGGCCTTCAGCAACGGGTCGTCAGGGTAGGTCTTCTGAATCCGGTCCAATAGGTCAAGACTCGCAGGATTGAACTCGGGCGGGATCTCGACGAAGCCATAGACCCGGACCTTCAGCTCATCATCCCGCCGCAAGTCCTCGTACAGCTCGAGCTGGTAGCCCGTGCTCTGCACATCCTGCACGCTCGTGATGCCGTGTCGATGCGCTTCGGCGATCGCGGCTTTCAGGGCTTCGATCTGCTGGTCTTCCGTGGGCGTTGGCAGAACCTGCTCGACGAGCGTGCGCGCCG
>JACQTH010000446.1 GCA_016210935.1 Acidobacteriota bacterium
AGATTGCAGTTTTTGAAACATTCGCTGCGCAGCACGAGCATGCGTGTGCGCGGGTGGGAACACGCGTGCGCCGTACCGCGTGCAGATG
Organism: Acidobacteriota bacterium; assembly: GCA_016210935.1. Taxonomy (GTDB): domain Bacteria; phylum Acidobacteriota; class Vicinamibacteria; order Vicinamibacterales; family JACQTH01; genus JACQTH01. The sequence goes on from JACQTH010000446.1 coordinate 89, forward strand.
CGTCACACGATTCGGCGTTTTGCGATCAGCGCGGGAAATGATGAGTCGCGTTGATGAAATCAGCGAACTGTTGAGCGACGGAAGCTTGACGATCGGTGGGTAACGACAGGACGGGGCCGCGTAGCGGTAGTCAGCAGCGGTGTGAGCGTTCGTGGCGATGTGAGTGTGTTTGTGGATGACCCTGGAACAGCGGTGGGCTTTACGCCTGCAGGCCGATGGTCCGTCGTCGGATCTCGCGCGTGGTGGTCATCGCCTCGAGCGCGCTCTGGACGACCTGCGCCGATCGCCCCCGGCTCAGCTCGTCGCCCACCTTGAGCTCGAGTAACTCCGCGTGCGACAGGATAATACCAAGCTGGTTATTCAGCTTGTGAAACAGCAGCCGCAGGTCGGCGATCTCGGTTGCCGCAGGCGCGGCGGTCAACGTGTGCGCGATGGCGTCCATGAACGCGGTCTCTCAGCCAGAGGCCTGCTGCGCGCGTGACGCGCGTCGGGCCGAGCCTCTCTCCGCCCGAGATCTGAGCCTGCCTGTGGTTCCGATCGAAGGGCCGGACCGGAGCCGGCCCAGTCGATCTAGGAAAGATTCCGAGGGGCTGCACCCAGGCTCTCGGCCTGGCCGCCTGCCGCGTTCGGCTGTCGCCAGAGGCTGTCGACGAAGATCCGCACCGACCCGCCAGCCGTGCGCACGTACTCGACTTTTCCGCTGGTGATCCAGTTGTAGATGGTCCGTCGGCTCACCCCAACGAGGTCGCACGCCTTCATGATAGAGACAGCTTTTCGCTCCACAGATGTTCTCCCTCCGGCACTTTCTATCGGCAGGGCCTTGAAGCGACTGTAGCGACAAGGATTGTAGCTTTGCAGTTCCCAAAGCGGCGGCGCCTTGACGCCGTGTCGCTCAGGCAGTCAAAATACCGACGCTCATGTCAGAGAATCCGAAACATGTTCTCCTTGTTGAAGATGAGCCCCTCCTCCGGGAAGCCGTTGCCGAGCAGCTCGTGGACCATGGGTTCCAGGTCGAGCAGGCCGCCGCGGGCGAGGAGGCGCTCAATCGGCTCGCCGAGTTCGCCTTCGATATCGTCATCACCGACCTGAGACTGCCGGGGATCGACGGCCGGAAGGTCATCGAGGGCGCGCGCGAGCTCTTCCCGGACATCATCGGCATCGTCGTCACCGGCTACGGAACGGTGAAGGACGCTGTCGACGCCATCAAAGGGGGCGCGGCGGATTTCATCACCAAGCCGTTCCAGTTCGACGAGCTCCTCCATGTGCTGACAGTCGCGCTCGAGCAACGCCGGTTGCGCGCAGAAAACGCGTACCTCCGGTCCCAGCTCGAGGAGCGGTATCGGTTCGAAGGGATCGTGGGGCGCAGTGCCACCATGCGGGATCTGTTTCAACTGCTCGAAACGGTCGCGCCGACCAACAGCACGATTCTCGTCACGGGCGAAACCGGAACGGGAAAAGAGCTCGTGGCCAAAGCGATTCATCACAACAGCGCCCGGCGATCGCACCGTTTCGTTGCGCTGAATTGCAGCGCGATTCCCGAAACGCTGCTCGAAGCGGAGTTGTTCGGCCACGTGCGCGGCGCCTTTACGGGCGCAGTGGGGACCCGGATGGGCCGCCTGGAGCAGGCCCACAAGGGGACCCTCTTCCTGGATGAAGTCGGGACGATGAGCATGGCGCTTCAGATGAAGCTGTTACGGGTGCTTCAGGAGCGGGAGTTCGAACGTGTCGGTGACGTTCACTCGATCAAGGTCGACGTCAGGGTGATTGCGGCAACCAATTCCGATCTCTCGCGGATGGTCGCGGGGGGCGCGTTCAGGGAGGATCTCTACTACCGCCTGAATGTCATTCCGGTGCACCTGCCGCCGCTACGCGAGCGGAAGGAGGACATCCCGCTGCTGGTCCAGCACTTTCTGCAGAAGCTCGGTCAGGAGCTTCTGCCGCCGAAGCCGGGGCCGCTATCGGTTTCGCAGGAAGGGATGCGGCGGCTCATGTCGTACGGCTGGCCCGGCAACATCCGGCAGCTCGAAAACACGCTGGAGCGGGCGGTCGCGCTGAGTGGCGCTCGAACGCAGATTGAATTGAGCGATCTCCCGGCGGAGGTTCAAGCGGCGGCCGAGACCGTCGGGCCCGCGCCGTTCTTCCTGCCGGACGAGGGGTGTGACTTCGACGAGTTCATCACCGCAGTCGAGCGGGACTTGATCCGCAGGTCCCTCGAGAAAACGCAGGGGAACAAGGGGCAGGCAGCCAAACTCCTGAATCTCAAACGCACGACGCTGGTCGAGAAGTTGAAGCGTCTGGAGGCCAAAGGCAAGCCGGTG
>JACQTH010000462.1 GCA_016210935.1 Acidobacteriota bacterium
ACTCGATCTTGTTCTTCTTGAACAGGAACTCGATGCCCTTCGTCAGGCCGGTGACGATCTTGTCCTTGCGCGCCTGCACCTGATGCATATCGATGCCGACTTCGGCCGGCACGCCGTTGCCTGCCCCGAGCGCCGTCGAGGGGCCTGCCCCGAGCGCCGTCGAGGAACCGAATGTCAGGCCCCAGTCTTTCGCGGCACGCGCAATCTTCAACGCATGCGCATGCTCGAGCAGCGCTTTGGTGGGAATGCAGCCCCAGATCAAACAGGTGCCGCCGAGCGCCTTCTGCTTTTCGACGACGGCGACTTTCATGCCGAGCTGTGCGGCGCGGATGGCGGCGACATATCCGCCGGTCCCGGCGCCGATTACCACAAGGTCATACTGAGACTGATCAGTCATCGACGAAGCGACGATAAAGGAATGAAAGTCTGGTCTGGCGGTGAGGCGGCCGGTGTTTCTTCGCTGTCCTGATGATCGAGCTGATTGACGCGTGCGCGAAGCTGCCCGTATTGATACCGGAGTTCCCAGTACGACTGCGTGAGCTGCTCGAGGCGGCGGGCGAGCCGCCGATAACGCCACAGCGCCCACGCGGCGAGGACTACGGCAACAAATGCTGTCATCCACTCCATTCAGCGCCACGTTACTGGACCGGCGATCGGGGTGTCAAGATATCGACGGCAGGTGTAGAATGACGCAGCCTTACGTGTCCCCCAAGACGAAGACCGTCCTTATCGTCGACGACGACGAGGGGATGCGCGACACGCTCACCGCGATTCTGAAGCGGGAGTACCGCGTCCTCAGGGCCGCCACCGGCGAATCCGCCATTACGATTCTCGCCACAGAAGACGTCGACCTGATGATGCTGGACGTGCGGCTGCCGGGCATCGGCGGGCTCGAGGTGCTGCGCGCCGTCAAGGAGAACTACAGCCTCGTCGAAGTCATCATGATTTCCTCCATCACGGAGATCGAAACCGCCGTTCAAGCGATGAAGAACGGCGCGTATCACTACGTGACGAAGGATTTCGAGTACGAGACCCTGCGGTCGCTCGTGCGGAACGCGTCGGAGCGGCAGGACCTTAACCGTCAGGTCATGACCTTGAGCGCGCAGGTGGCCGACCAGCCCGAGCGCGAGTTCATCATCGGGCCCAGCGCCAACACGCGCGAGATCGTCGATCTGGTTCAGAAAATCGCCCGCCTGTCGGCCACCGTCCTCATCCTTGGCGAGAGCGGCACGGGCAAGGAGCTGCTCGCCCGGTTGATTCACCGCGAATCGGGCCATCCGGAGGCCCCGTTCATCACGGTCAATCTGGCGGCGATCCCGCGCGAGCTGGTCGAAAGCGCGCTGTTCGGCCACGAAAAAGGCGCCTTCACGGGTGCGTACAAGCAGCAGCTTGGCAAGTTCGAGCTGGCGGCCGGCGGCACGCTGTTCCTCGACGAAATCGGCGACCTGCGGCTCGATCTGCAGGCAAAGCTGTTGCGTGCGATCCAGGAAGGCGAAATCGAGCGCGTGGGCGGAACCAAGCCGATCAAGACGGCGTTCCGCCTGATCGCCGCGACCAATATCGATCTGGAAAAGGCGGTCAAGGAAGGCAGGTTCCGCGAGGACCTCTTCTATCGAATCAACGTCATCCCGATCAAGCTGCCGCCGTTGCGGGAGCGAATGGCTGATTTGCCGGTGCTGGCCGACTTCTTCCTGCAGAGATTCAACGCGAAATTCCGCAAGAAGATCCAGGGAATCGACGAATCGACGATGAACGTCCTGAAGGGCTATTGGTGGCCCGGGAACATCCGGGAGCTCCAGAATCTCATGGAGCGCATCATCGCGGTCAGCGACAAGGACTACATCACGGACGAGGACCTGCCGGTCGAGTACCATCTGGCCCATCTCAACGAAGTCGCTCGGACGTCGGAGGGTCTCCTCCAGGACGCCTGCGACACGTTCGAGCGGAACTTCATCCTGAAGGCGCTGGAGAAGTCGAGCTGGAACGTGACCGCCGCAGCGAAGTACCTCGGCGTGCCGCTCAGCACGATGAAACACAAGATGGATCGGCTCGAAATCCGCGAGATCGCCCGCCGCCTGCGGGGCTAGCCCCCTCTTCGCTTGTCTGCCGAAGCGCGTCGCCCGAAGGCGGGTGGCTTCCGGCTTCAGCCGGAAGTGACTCGTGGCTTCCGCCTTTAGGCGGAAGAAAACCGGCCAATTTATTGGCCGGTGGGGCTCATTTCCCGTCCTCTCCCGTAACTTCCCTGATTTGAACGAATTGGCCGGGTGACGCCCGCGGGTCGCCAGACCCGCGGCTCACTGACTGGCCAACCCGCGGCTGGCCGTTCGCGGGGTTCGCACCGGCATTCCTCAAAATCTGGCCATTTTCCTCGGTTTTTCTCGCGATCTCGCCGGCCTGCGCACTTCGGAACGGGCGTTGCTGTTCGGACCGCCACGCGTATACGCCACGGCGTGCAACAGCGTGCAGCGATACGCAGTTCTGATCACCAAAACAGCCAAGGAAGGAAGCTCGGACGTGCAGTCATCGCTGTTCAACCTCCGGGTCCCGTTTCCAGAGCGTGACGA
>JACQTH010000471.1 GCA_016210935.1 Acidobacteriota bacterium
CTCGCCGCGACGATCCACGCCGTCGACGCCGCCACGGGCACGGCGATCTGGTCGAAACGACTCGATCCTCATCGGGCGGCGCGCATTACCGGCGCGCCGGTGCTGCACGAGGGTCATCTGTATGCGTCGGTCTCGTCGTGGGAAGAAGGATCGGGCGGCCGTGCCGGATATGAATGCTGCACGTTTCGCGGCAGCGTCGCCTCGCTCGACGCCGCAACCGGCGCGATCATCTGGCAGACCTACACGATGAACAAGCCGGAGCCGCAGCGCAAAACGCCGACCGGCACGCAGTTGTGGGGACCCTCCGGCGGCGCGATCTGGATGGCGCCGACCGTCGACGTGAAGCGCGGGCTGTTGTTCGTCGGCACCGGCAACGGGTACTCGACACCGCCCGTGCCGACGACAGACGCGATCCTCGCGCTCGATCTGAAGTCGGGACGCATTCAGTGGTCGAAGCAGCTGACGCCGGGCGACGTGTTCGTCATCGGCTGTCGCGACAAGAATCCCAACTGCCCCGAGGAAGTCGGGCCCGATTTCGATTTTGGCAGCTCACCCATCCTCCGAAGTCTTCCCGGCGGGAAAGGCATTCTCGTCGTCGGCCAGAAGTCAGGGGTTGCGTACGGACTCGATCCGGATCGCAACGGCGAAATCCTCTGGCAATTCCGGGCCGGACAGGGTGGAGCGCTCGGCGGCATCGAATGGGGGATGGCCGCCGACGAGGAAAACGTGTACGTGCCGGTTTCGGATGTCCTGCTGCCCGCAACGGCGGTCCGCGGATTGTTTGCCGTGCGCTACGCCACCGGCGAAAAAGTCTGGCATGCACCGCATCCCGCGATGAACTGCACGGGCGGACCGGGGTGCGTTGGCGCACAATCGGCGGCGATCACCGCCATCCCCGGCGCGGTCTTCGCCGGTTCGATCGATGGGCATCTGCGCGCCTACTCGACACGGGACGGCGCAGTGTTGTGGGCGTTCAACACCGCGCAACCGTTCGAGACCGTCAACGGCGTGAAGGCCACCGGCGGATCGATCGACGCCGCGGGACCGGTGGTCGCGGGAGGAATGGTCTTTACGAACTCGGGATACGGCGCGTGGCGCGGCAAGCCGGGCAACGTTCTGCTGGCCTTTGAGGTGGCGAAATGAAGATGAAGCTCGCTCCGGCCCTGGCGATCGTGTGCTGGCTGGTCCCGTCGACGGCCCTCGCGCAGGCGCTTCCAAACCTCGCGACCGCCCGGGTTCGCTACAACACGCTGAAAAACACGACCACCCCACAGGGCGAGCTCAAAGCGCAGATCGACACGATCGACCGCGAGCTCGCCGACGCCACGCGGCTGGGGCGGACCGCCGAAGTTCGCCGGCTGCTGGCAAAGGGCACGGCTCTGCTGAACGGCCGCACGTGGACGGAGCTGGATGATTTCGATCAGTCGCTCGTCCTGCGGGCGGATCGCGTGTTCGCCGATTCGACGCAGCCATACTTCGTGCGCCTCGAACAGATTTATGCGCCCGCCATCGAGCTGGCGAGCGCGCTCACCGCGCGCGCCACGATCAGGCCGCTGCTGGCACAGCCCGCCGGCGCCCCGGAAGTGCGGGAGCTCGGCCGCTTCGAAGGAATCGGACGTGACCTGCGCGAGTCGCCGTTCGGCGTGGAACTGAATCTGTCCGGCGTCTTCGACGGACCGTACTCGCTCGACGTGGAAGTCCAAGACGAGGCGCGAACACTCGGGACCGCCAGCCTGCGCATCACGGCCCAGCGCGGCCTCGAGGAACGCGTGCGCGCGCTGAACGCCGCGGCGGCAAAGGCGCCGCTCGCGGTGCGGGCGGACGTGCTCTACCCGATCGACTTCATGAAAAAGGTCAATCGCGGACTCGTCGAGCCGGGCACGTTCGACGTCGCGAAGGAGCTTGCGGCGGCGGAGGCCGTAGCGAGCGCCGCCAAGGACGAAGCCAACCCGTTTGCCCGCCGCACCGGAGACTTCGAGCGCCACTATCTGTTCGAGGCCGCCGGCGAGATCATGCCCTACCGGGTCTACGTCCCGAAGACGTACGACGGATCCAAGCCGTTCCCGTTGATCATCGCGCTTCACGGGCTCGGCGCGTCCGAGGACTCCTTTCTGGACAGCTATTCCAGGCGGCTTCCTGAGCTGGCGGAACAGCGCGGCTATGTGATTGCGGCGCCGCTCGGGTACCGGGTGGATGGCTTTTATGGATCCGGCATCGCGGGCAGCAGTGGTCCTGCCGTGCGCCGCACGCGCGATCTCAGCGAGCAGGACGTGATGCAGGTCCTCGAGCGGATGCGCCGCGATTACCGGATCGACGAGCGTCGCACGTATCTGATGGGGCACTCGATGGGGGCCATCGGCAC
>JACQTH010000451.1 GCA_016210935.1 Acidobacteriota bacterium
CGCGCGACATGGGAGGGCGTCACGTACGAGGCCGCGACGCGGCTGCTGGCGCGACGATGACTCGAAACGCGCTCATCGACACCAACACGATCGCTTCAACTGACTATTGCGCGAGCGTGACGTCACGGATGCAGCGCAAACGCGTACAGCGTGTCGCCGGCGCCCACGACGACGAACTGCCGGCCGTCGAGCATGAAGGTCTGCGGGCCATTACTGGTGTTCGTGCCGAGGCCCGCATGCCACAGCGGCTTCCCTGTGGCCGCGTCATAGGCCACGAAATTGCCGCCGCCGTCGTTCCCGAACAGCAGCCCGCCAGCCGTGCTCAGCAGTCCCATCGCGCCGCCCGTGCTCCCTGCGGGTCCCATCGCCAGCGGGCGCGTCCAGCGCACCTGACCCGTCCGGTAATCAATCGCCTTCAGCGCGCTCCCGACGTTGGCGATGTTGCGCTCGGCGGCGGCCCAGCCCTGGGGACGCGGATCGATGTCGGTCAGGTAGTAGACGCTGAACGTCTGCGCGGTACCCACGTACAACAGTCCGGTGTCGGGATTGAAACTGGGCGGCGGCCAATTCGTCGCGCCGCCGGTGTTGGGGGAGACGAGCGACCCTGGGATGCTGGCGTCCTTCGCCGGATTCCGGATCGGCTGCCCCTTGGCGTTGATGTCCTGCGTCCAGTTCAACGAATCGATGAGCGGTCGGGTCACGAGATGCTGACCGTTGGTGCGATCGAGCAGGAAGAAGTGCCCGTTCCGGCTCGCCTGCGCCACGAGCTTGCGGGGTTTTCCGTCGATGACGCCGTCGAAGAGCACCGGCGTCTGCGCGGCGTCCCAGTCGTGCGTATCGTGCGGCGTGACCTGGTAGTACCACACCAGCTTGCCGGTGTCGGGGTTCAGAGCGACGATGGAGCAGGTGTACAGGTTGTCGCCCGCGCGGCTCTGCCCCGTCAGCACCGGATTCGGATTGCCGGTCCCGAAGTAGTAGAGATTCAACTCCGGGTCGTACGTCCCCGGCAGCCACGGCATCCCGCCGCCGTGAGCCATGGCGTACTCGTCGGGCCACGTCTCGGCGCCTGGTTCTCCCGGACGCGGCGTCGTGTTCCACCGCCACACCAGCGCCCCGTTCACCGGGTCGCGCGCCTCGAGATAGCCGGGCACGTCGAGCGCGTCGCCGCTCACGCCGATGATGACGCGGTTGCCGATGACAATCGGCGCGTTCGTGGCAAAGTACTCGCGCTTCATGCTGGCGATCTCGTGGTGCCAGCGCTCCTTGCCCGTCGCGGCATCGAGAGAGACGAAATAGTTGTCGGGCGTCAGGAAGTAGAGCCAGTCGCCGTACATCCCGACGCCCCGATTACCGATGTGATCGCCGCCACGCGTTTTCCAGGCGAAGTGCCACAGCTCCCGGCCGGTCCGGGCGTCGAGGGCCCAGACGTGATCGGGCGCCGAGAGATACATGACGCCGCGGACGAGGAGCGGTGTCGACTTGATCGTCGGGTTGCCGATGCCGGCCGGCGGGATGTCCGGTCCTTCGCCGCCGAGGCTGGCGTTTGCGCGCGACGCGTTGAGCCGATAAACCCAGGCCAGCGTCAAGGCCTTCACGTTCGCGGTCGTGATCTGTTTGAGGGTGCTGTACCGCCGACCCGAATAGTCGCCGTGATACGTCGGCCACGCCTCGATGGGCGGCTTTCCAAGCAGCGCGGGATCGAGCATCGGGCCCTGGCCAATCGCAATCGTGGAGACGGCCAGCAGCGTGATCCCCGTGACCACGCCACTTCCGGCTAAAGCCGGAAGCCACGAGAGAGGCTCTTTCTTCGTGGCTTCCGCCTTAAGCCGTTCGACGCGGCCGGCCTGGAATTCGGTCGATTGCGCGGATGCGCGGCGAAAGAGACGAGCCACGGACGCGCCGATCATCACTTGAGACTCGCCAGATAGGCCGTCATGTCGTGCATGTCGGCGTCGGTCCATTTCTTCAGCATGTCCATGTGCGCCTGCAGCGGATCGGTCACGACGACTTTCGGCACGTCGCCGTTGCGCAGCCACGATCGCATCTGCTCCGAGACGGGATCGTAGAGCGTAACCTCGAAGTTCGTCAGCCGCACGAGCGCGCCGGCAGCCGTCTCGCCCGATGGCGTCGTGACCGACACCTTGACGGCGTTGGGATCGCGATACGCCGGCGTGCCGGGTGGCCGCCCGCCGCGGGGCATCAACAGGCGTCCCTGGAGCGTGACGGGATCGTACCTGGCGCCGATCCCTTTGAGGTCGCCCGCCGGCGAATGACACGTCCGGCACTGCCCTTCGCCATTGAAGAAGGCTTCGCCCGCTTCGGGATCGCCCACCAGGATGTCGAGAATCTTGTAGAGGCGCCGGTTGGCGGCCAGATAAATCGCCGAGTGCAGGAAGGTGGCGAGGTCAGAGTTCTGCTGGTCGCTGTAGTCGAACTTCGGCATTCCCCTGTCCTCACGACCGGCGCGCAGGAATGCCCCGAGCTGCTTGCCGTCCTCATCCTCCTGGACGAGCGCCGAGCGCGTGAGATCGGGTCCCCGGGCGCCGCCGCGCGCGTTGGCGCCGTGACAGAACCCGCACTCCGCCTTGAGCAGCTGCTCGCCGCGCGCCACGGCCGCCGGATCGAACTTCGGCGCCGGCGGCTGCTGCTGCGCGCTGAGACTTGACGCCACCAGGAGCAGAACGACCCCCACCAGGCACGTGCACGAGAACCGCATCGGCCCCTCCTGGCACGTTCCCGTTGGCGCACGAACGTGCGCCCTATGAACGACTACCGCAAGGGGCGCGGGGCGACGCTCAGTCGCGCGCGGAGTCTCGCGCCTTCAGGCGGTAGTCGTTCAAACGAACGCGCCCTCGGGATACTGCAGCGCGAGTCTCAGCTCCTTCGCGAGCTGATCGATCGTCGTGCCCTTCCAGGCGCCTTCCGTCTCGAACCTGAGGTCGCCGATGCGACGCCCCCACGGAGAGATCACGCGGCCGATCGCCCGGAAGTCCGTGCGATCCGCGTGCTGCTGATCGAGGCGGCGGACCACATCGGGAGCCACACGGATGAACGCACGCAGCGCCGGTGCGGTCTTGATGCTGTACTTCCGGCCGGCCCACGCGGCGCCGAAGACGAGCGCAATCTGCTTGAAGTAATTGACGAAGAACTTCCTGGCTTCTTCGAGGAACTCCTCCGCCTTCCGCCCGGCGCCGAGCTGGTCCGACGCAAACAGCTTCTTCAGCTCCTGTGCGAGCGGCGCCTGCGCGACGCGGCCGCGGCCGACGCCGAGCAGTCGGATTTCCTCGAACAGCGGCGAGTCTTCGCGGTCGTTGAGCGCGCGCACCACATCGTGCGCCGTCGCCAGGGCATCGTCTCGGTAGAGCTGCCGGCCCGACAGGCTCACCAGATGCGAAGCGTTGAGGCGGGTGTGCTTCGCGTTGATCGTGACGAACATCTGGACGATGTGATCCTCGGGCAGCTGGTCGAAGATGACCGCCGGCACGACGAATTCCTCGCCCCCGAAGCTCTCGATATCAGCATGAAGCGCGAGCAGCCGATGCTGCCCATCAATCGCTCGCAGAATGCCTTCACGCTCCGGCACCTTCAACACGCCAACGGTCGCGCCCTCCTCGAGCGGCGCGAACGAAAGCTTCTCGTCGCAGCTGATGATCACCGCCCCGGGAATCGACGGAAGATCACGGGCCTGACGGCACTGCTCGTAGTACTGCACGAGCTCGTCGATCTTTCGTCGAATGATCTGACGCTGGTAGGCCTTCTCGCTCGCAGCGATCCGCTTCTCCAGCAGATCCCAGTTCACCTTCGACGTCGGCTGCCGGGCAATCCCGCGGGTCGGCTGCTGGTGGCCGTAGCTCAGGACCTCGAAGCGGACGAGCTTATCGATATCAAGCGCAGTCAGCGCCGCCTGGTAGAACTGGACGCCGAACTGCTTCATGCGGATGGCGGAGACGTTGATCATTGGAGGCGCATTCTACCCTTGGAAATACACACGAACACCCGCTTTTTGCCCAAAATGTGGGCGAACGTGAGGACCCCGGCCGGGCAGCCGAGCCACGGTCGAACCCTATCTCCAATTATATCAATAACTTAATGGATGGCGGTCCCCCGGAGTCGGGATTTGGGATTCGAGATTCGGAAGATCGGACGGGAACGAAACTCAAGGGCAAAAGTCTCACGAACCCCGAATCCCCACCTCGCTTCGGCGCGGCTTGCCCAGGTTCGCGCTCGACCGGTGACCGGGAACGAAGGCGGCCGAACCCCGAATCCCGTGCGCGTCAGACGCCTGCGGCCATGTACTTCCTTATCGCCCCGACCGTCCGCTCGATCTCTTCCATCGTGTTGTAGAAGTGGGGTGAGAACCGGAGACCGGGCCGGTCGCTGCCGCCGCGCGTCGCGCCGGCGATCTGATCTTTCTGGTAGAGCGCCGCGCTCAGCTTCCGCACGTCCAGCGAGCCGGGCTGGAGCGTGACCACCGCGACCGATCGCGAGGGGTCGGGACTCGTCCACAGCCGGACGCCGTCAATTTTGCGCACGCCCTCAATCAGCGCCTGGGCCAGATGGCGCGAGCGCTTCTCGATCATCGCGCGCCCGATGGTGGTCTGAAAGGCCAATGCGTCGGCGAACGCCGCGATCGCCGCGTCATCACGCTGGCCCATGCTCTCGAGCGCGCGCGACGCGCCGATCGGTCCGGCGCCGGCGCTGATGATGCTCGCCCAGACTTTCGTGGAGACGTTCTTGTTGACGAACAGCACACCGGTTTCACGCGGACCACACGGCCACTTGTGTCCGCTGCCGGTGTAGAAATCCGGCTGCATGACGCTGAGATCGACGTCGAGCAGCCCGAAGCTCTGCGCGCCATCCACGAGGGACAGCACGCCGCGCTTGCGCGCGATTCGGCACAGCTCGTTGGCGGGCAGAAGATCGCCGGCCGTGTTGGTCAGATGCGTGATCGCCAGCAGGCGGGTGTTCGCCGCGAGCCGATCGGTAAAGGCCTCGATGTAGTACTCGGGCCCAGGGTGCGGGTTCTTCTGCGGTACGACCTTGATGGTAAATCCGAATCTTTTCGCCTTATCGGTCCAGGCGGCGTTGTTGCTCGGATGATTGTCACCGAAGATGACGATCTCGTCGCCTTCCTTGAGCTGAATGCCGCTCGAGACGATGTTGTTCGCTTCGCTCGTGTTGCGCGTGATGACGATTTCTTCCGGCGTGACCCTCAGAAACGCGGCGAGCGCCTTGCGCGTCTGTTCGCGCGTTTCTGAAAACTTCTGCCGGTTGTGCTGTGACGGATCGCGATCGACGTCCTTCGTCCACTGCGACAGCTTCTCGAGCACCGGAGCAGACGCGGGACACAGATTCGCGGCATTCATGACCGCCAGCTTCGGCGGCATCACGAACTGCGCCCGGACACTCTTCCAGTAGCTCTCGTCGGTTGCCGATGCGGCGGACTTGAGCGGCGGCGCGTCGGCGGCGCGAAGGGTCGCGCCGCGTCCGACCAGGGCGGCAGGTCCGGCCAGGCCCAGCAACCTCGCGAAATCACGACGGGACCACGCTGCGGGCTTCACGGTGTCGTTCATGAGAAGCTCCTTCGTTTCGCACATAGTAGCGCCAGAATGCGTTCCATCGCTACACGGATGTTTCGGCGTTCCGACTCCTTACTCCTCCGACTTCAGACCTCCGCCCGTGAGGGTTGCGGCTTTGCGGATGACAGCGCGCTGATGAGCAGCCACGCGCCCGGAAGCAGAACCATCAGGTAGGTGAAGTACTGACCGTACCGGCCGTCGGGACCGTACGGTTCCGTGGCCCAGTGCAGCGGCTCGCTGTACGGAAAGACGTTGGCCTCGGTCAGCTCGTGAAAACCATAGATCAAAAGCTGAACGACGAAGACGAGAAGAAAGATGGCCGTGACCTGAAAGAAGCGCGCGAGATTCACCCGATGACCGTATCGGGACCAGAGCCAGGCCATCGAGGCTGCGGCGATCGTGCCGCCGGCAGCCCCGCCAATGACCTCCAGCGAGCGCACCTGAAACAGCAGCGCGCCCATCAACAACGCCGTTTCCATCCCCTCTCGCGTGATCATCAGGACGGTAAAGACGAAGATGCCGGCGAACGCGGCGCGGCCCGCTTTTTGGGCGGAAACTTCGAGCCGGCCTTCGATCTCGCGCTTCATCAGCCGCGCATGGCGCCACATGTGGACGATGAGCGTCGTCACCAGAATGGCCGCGGCGATGCCGAGCACCCCTTCCCACAAGGCCTGGTTCGCGGCGCGCTGCAGCAGCATCCCCGCCCCGATGCTCATCAGAATCGACACGACGATCCCCCAGTGGACCGCCGGAACCAGCGCGCTCCTGCCGGTTTGCCGGAGGTAGGCCAGGCTGATGGCGACGATGAGAAACGCCTCCAGACCCTCACGGAGCGTGATAACGAAGGCCTGCAACATGTGTGGTATAGCGATAAGTGCTTGGAAGGCAACAAGTAGCGCCTTCCTGAGATCCGGTCTCGTTTTCGAGCGATTCCGAGTCTATAGCACCGATCTCGGACCGGTCAAGTCGGAGTTCAAGGGGACAGTCCCCTTGATATCAGTGGCGCTGAGGGGTCGTGGGGGCCCGACCCCGCCTTCGCGCGAAGTGCGCTTCGGTGAGGCTCGCCGTAGCTTTGGCGGAGGGGGCTTGGCCGGCCGGCGGGCGGAGCAAGGCCCTTGGGCGGAGTAAGCTCCGCCCCTCCGGTTCTACGGTTCTCCGCGTGCTGACGTGAATGGTTGTCAGTGCCGATGTGCGGCTGACTTTGGCAGATCGACCTCTCGGAACACGACGCAGTAGCTCTCGCGGCCGCCGGGCCATTCGTCTTCGCGCGCCACGACTTCGAACCCCGCCGCGTTCAGCTCCTTGATCAAGAGCTCCGGCTCAATCCCATGGCCGCCGCGATCCTGCGGCACTCCCTTCGGCGCCGCGGTCCGTCCCGGCCGGAACTCCACGACGGCGAGAAGGCCGTCGTCGCGCAGCGCGCGGCGCAGTTCTTTGTGCATGGCCGCGGGCTCGGTGAAATGGTGATACACGAGGCGCAGAAGAATCGCGTCACAGCAGCCGGTCGGCAGGCCGTTCTCGTTCTGCGACCCCTGTGACACGATCACGTTTCCCAGCGACGCGGCGGCGCTCTCGAGCCGCTTGATCAGATTGTGATTGACCTCGGTGGCGAAGACGCGGCCGTCCGGCCCGACCCGCGCGGACAGGATTTTCGTCCATCGCCCGTCGCCGGCGCCGACGTCGGCGACGATCGAGCCCGGGCCCAGCTTCAGTAGATCCGCGAGCCGTTCGCCCTCGGCGTCCTGAACGAGCCAGGCGCGCACGCCGCCGGCCGTGCCGACGACGGACACAGCGGCCATCACCAGCACAAGCAGGCGGTTCGCGATCTTCGCGGAGGCGATGGCGGGGGTCAGCACTGTCGCAAAGGCGCGACTGTACTCCCGGCGCGCCTATGGCGCAAGCGGCCCGCATATCCTATTGTGTTGACGCCATGAGCGGCCCCATCACCGCCCCGGATCTCGGAGTTCCCGAGACATTCAACGCCG
>JACQTH010000467.1 GCA_016210935.1 Acidobacteriota bacterium
AGCATCCTGACCACGTCGCGCGGCGTCATGACCGGCCGCGAAGCCGTCAAGCAGGGCGTCGGCGGCGAGGTGCTGTGTAATGTGTGGTGAAATCCAGGGGTCGGGGGCCGGGGGACAGGGATCGGTAGGAAGGCGAACAAAACCGACCCCTGACCCCCGACCCCCGTTCCCAATGGGTTAGTGTTATGTCGCGTATAGGAAAAAAGCCCATTCCGGTGCCGAAAGGCGTTACCGTCAAGATCTCGAGCGAAGCGGTCGAGGTCCAGGGGCCGAAGGGCAAGGTTCGTCAGCCGCTTCCACCGGGCATCAGGGTCGTGCAGAGCGACGGCGAGCTGCGGGCCGAGACGCTTCGAGACGACGCCGAGCTCAAGAAATTCCACGGTCTCGGCCGCAGTCTCGTCGCCAACGCGGTTCGTGGCGTCACCCAGGGGTTCAAACGCGAGCTCGACATCGTCGGCGTGGGCTATCGCGCAGAAGTGAAGGGCAAGGAAATCGTGTTCGCGCTCGGGTACTCGCATGCGATCGTCTTCCCGATTCCGGCCGGCATCGATGTCGCGATCGACAAACAGACGCACATCACCGTCACGGGGGCCGATCGTCAGCTCGTCGGTCAGGTGGCCGCCAACATCCGGGGGCTCCGGAAACCCGATCCGTACAAGCAGAAGGGGATCCGGTATACGGGAGAAGTGTTGAAGAAGAAGGCGGGGAAAACTGGAGCGTAAAGAGATTGGGCGATTGGGCGATTGAAAATCACTCAATAAATCGTCCAATCGCGCAATCGCCAGATCGCCAAATGTGACGATGGATCATGAAGATCAAGACCACTGAAGATCGCCGGCTGCGAATCCGGCTGCGGCAGCGGAAGCGGATCATGGGCACATCCGAGCGGCCGCGCCTGTCGGTCTTCCGCAGCCTGTCCCACATCTACGTTCAGGCCATCGACGACCTGGCCGGGCGCACGCTGGCGTCCGTGTCGAGCCGCGAGGCGGCGGTCAAGGCTGCCCTGGCCAACAAGGCGCGGGGGGGCAACAAAGCGGGCGCGCAGGTGGTCGGCAAGACGATTGCCGAGCGGCTGATCGCCAAGGGGATCAAGAAGGCGGTATTCGACCGCAACGGGTTTCTGTATCACGGCCGCGTCCGCGCGGTGGCCGATGCCGCGCGCGACGCCGGCCTGGAGTTCTGACGCATGATTCGAGTACGGGAGAAAATCGATCCGTCGCAGCTCGAGCTCAAGGACACGGTCGTCGCCATCAACCGCGTCACCAAGGTCGTCAAGGGCGGCAAGAACCTGAGCTTCAGCGCGCTCGTGGTGGTCGGCGACGGCCACGGCGTCGTCGGATTCGGTATCGGGAAAGCGCGTGAAGTACCGTCCGCGATCAAAAAAGGGATCGAGGCGGCGAAAAAGGCGCTGATTCGCGTGCCGCTGGTCGGAACCACGATTCCGCACGCGATCACGGGACGATTTGGATCCGGAACCGTGCTGCTCAAGCCGGCCCCGGATGGCACGGGGATTATCGCGGGCGGAGCGGTTCGAGCCGTCGTCGAATCGGCCGGCATCACGAACGTCATGACGAAGTCGTTGGGCTCGGACAACGCGCACAACGTCGTGCGGGCCACCTTCACGGGGCTGATGCAGCTGATGGATCCCGTGACGGTCGCGCGGCTGCGCGGCAAGGAGCTGGCGGAGCTGGAAGCGGCGTGGCTGTAAACGAGAGGCTGCGCCGCGGAGCGGCGCGGCAAGCCCAAAGGGCGTCGCGCGAAGCGCGTAAAAGCGTGGGGGTGGGGCCCCACGCGATTAAATAATGATGAAGAAACTCAGGATCACACAGATCAAGAGCACGATCGGCTTCGACCGGAAGCAGGCGAAGGTCATTCGCGGGATGGGGCTGCGGCGCATCCGCCACGCGGTCGAGCTGCCGGACACGCCGCAGGTTCGCGGCATGATTCACAAGGTCCGCCATCTGGTCACGGTCGAGGAGTGACGGCAACATCATGGATCTGAAAGATCTGGCGCCGCCGGAGGGGGCGACGCGAAATCGAAAGCGAATCGGCCGCGGCCAGGGATCGGGGTCCGGCAAGACGGCGGGACGCGGCCACAAAGGGGCGCAGTCCCGTTCGGGCTACAAGCGGAAGCGCGGGTTCGAAGGCGGCCAGATGCCGCTGCATCGGCGGGTGCCGAAGCGCGGCTTCCACAATCCGTTTCGCGTCGAATACGCCGTGGTGAACCTGGACACGCTTGCCGAACGCTTCGACGCGGGCATGGTCGTGACGCCTGAGCTCCTGGTCCAGCGGGGGTTGAGCGTCGAGAACATGCCGGTGAAGGTGCTCGGCCGCGGCGACATCGCGAAGGCGCTGACCATTCGCGCGCACAAGTTCAGCGGCTCCGCCGCGCAGAAGATTGTGGCGGCCGGAGGGACGGCGGAAACGATATAGGGTGCAAGGTGCAGGGTGCAAGGTGCAAGGTGCTGAGGGGGAGGGCAACACTGGCGCGGGTAAGCTCGCCCGCATCTTGGCACCCTGCACCTTTGCACCTTGCACCGTTGCACCTCTGATTCAAGCTTTATGCTGCAGGAAAGCCTGAGAAACATCCTGTCGGTTTCGGATCTGAGGAACCGCGTGCTCTTCACGCTGGGATTGCTCGGCGTGTATCGCATCGGCAGTCACATCACGACCCCGGGTGTGAATACCGAAGCGCTTCAAGTGCTGGCGGAACAGGCGGCACGGACGATGTTCGGGTTGTACGACATGTTCTCGGGGGGGAACCTCTCGCAGGTGACGATCTTTGCGCTCGGCATCATGCCGTACATCAGCGCGTCGATCATCCTGCAGCTGCTCACCGTCGTGTCGCCGACCCTCGAGCGGCTCTCGAAGGAAGGGGAGCTGGGACGCCGCAAGATCACGCAGTACACGCGCTACGGGACGATCTTCCTGAGCGTGGTCCAGTCGGCGGGAATCGCGTTCTATCTCGAGAGCTACACGAACGTGACGGGCGGGCTCCCGCTCGTCTATTCCCCGGGCTGGGGCTTCCGGATCATGACGGTCCTGACGCTGACGACGGGCACGACGTTCATCATGTGGCTCGGCGAACAGATCACCGAGCGCGGCATCGGCAACGGGATGTCCCTCATCATCTTCGCCGGCATCGTCGTGAATTTTCCAGGCGCCGTGCTGGTCACGCTGGACCAGATGCGGACGGGTCAGCTCTCGCTGCTGCGAATCGCCGTCCTGATGGTGGTGATGGTCGCCGTGGTCGGGGCGATCATCTATGTGGAACGCGGGCACCGCCGCGTGACCGTCCAGTATGCCAAGCGGGTCGTCGGGCGACGGATGTACGGTGGCTCGAGCACCCATATCCCGCTCAAGGTCAATACCGGCGGCGTGATGCCGGTGATTTTCGCTTCGTCTTTGCTTGCATTCCCCGCGACCTTTGCCTCCGCGTTCCCTCAGGGAGGC
>JACQTH010000465.1 GCA_016210935.1 Acidobacteriota bacterium
CCTTCCTGGGGCTCAGTGAGATCGCCGATTGGGTTGTGGCTGCCGGTCGTCGCCTACATGGCGGCCATCTTCTTCCTCTCGTCGTTGAGCCAGCCGCCGCCGCTCCCGGACGAGATTCCCTTCGTCGACAAGACCGTCCACGCCGTGGTCTATGGCGGGCTCGCGGTCGTACTCTTGCGCGCGCTCGCAGCCGGCGTCTGGAACGGCGTCACCACGACGCGCGGAATTTGGAGCGCGCTTGGCGCGACGGGGTACGGCATCAGCGACGAGGCTCATCAGCGCTTCGTCCCGGGCCGGATGTCCGACGCGGTCGACATGATCGCCGACGGCACAGGCGCGTGCATCGCGGTCGCCCTCATTCTGGCGTGGGGTATAATCCGGCGCCATGGCGTTCGAGAATCTGCTCCTCGAACGTGATGGTTTCGTCGCGACCGTCACGATCAACCGGCCCAAAGTCCTCAACGCGCTCAATACCCAGACCATCGACGAGATTCGCCGTGCGATTCTCGAACTGAAACAGGACGCCGGCGTCCGCGTGGTGATTCTCACGGGCGCAGGAGAGAAGGCGTTCGTCGCCGGCGCCGACATCAACGAGCTCGCCGTTCAGACCCCCGCGGGCGGCCAGGAGCACGCGCATCGGGGCCAGCACGTCCTCAATCTCATCGAGCACATGGGCAAGCCCGTCATCGCGGCCATCAACGGCTTCTGTCTCGGCGGAGGCTGCGAGCTGGCCATGGCCTGCACCGTACGACTCGCGGCGGAGACGGCCAGGATCGGTCAACCGGAAATCAATCTCGGCCTCATTCCCGGCTTCGCCGGATCGCAGCGTCTCGCGCGCCTGGTGGGCAAAGGGCGCGCGCTCGAAATGATTCTGACCGGCGCGCCCATCACGGCCGAGGAAGCCTGGCGCATCGGCCTGGTCAATCGTGTCGTGCCCGCCGCAGACCTGCTGTCCGCCGCGCGCCAGCTCGCCGCCGAGCTCGCCACCAAGGCGCCCCTTGCCGTTCGCTACGCTATCGAAGCCGTCACGCGTGGTCTCGAGATGACGCAGGCCGAGGGCGCATTTCTCGAGACGACGCTCTTCGGTCTGGTCGCGTCGAGCGAAGACATGCGGGAAGGCACGCGCGCGTTTCTCGAAAAGCGGAAGGCGGAGTTCAAGGGGAAGTAGGCGCGCCCAAAGCCTCTTAAAGCCCATGATTCTCGAAGGCTCCCTCGACGCTCGTGGCCTGCGGATCACGCTGGTCGTCGCGCGGTTCAACGCCGACATCACGGAGCGACTCCAGCGCGGCGCGCTCGAGGCCCTCAAGGCGGCCGGCGCGAAGGACGAAGACATTTCCATCGTCCAGGTGCCGGGGTCGTTCGAGATTCCGCTGGCGGCGCAGGTCGCGGCCTCGACCGGCGAAGTCGATGCGGTCGTGTGCCTGGGGTGCCTCATCAAGGGGGAGACACCGCACTTCGACTACATTGCGTCTGCCGCCGCCCATGGAATTACGGCTGCCGCCGCGGCCACCGGCGTCCCCATGGCCTTCGGGATCCTGACGACGAACTCGCAGGAGCAGGCGCTGGCCAGGGCGCGGGCCGACAAGACGAACAAAGGCTGGGAAGCCGCGACGGCGGCGATCGAGATGGCGACGATGCTTCGGACGCTGCGCGCGCGGGAAGGACTGCGCGCCTAAGTGCCCCATCTCATAAATACGGCGACGCACCGAGGGCGCCGAGGCGCCCGACCCGCTAGGCGCGAGGAAGGAGAATACCGGGCGTATTTGACTGACGAGCAACGCCGCGGGGCGGGATGCATCGGCGGCCGAATGCCGCCGTATTTATGAGATGGGGCACTAAGCCGGGCGTGCACGGGAGGCGTTCACCTGCAGGACCGTGAATCTCGTCGGCGTTCGGCTCGTGCACGCACGGCTGGCGGCCGGCACCGGGCGCGCGAAGCGGCCGTCCAGATGCTGTATCAGTGGGAGATCGGCGGGGGCGATCTCGACACCACGCTCGCGACGTATTCGAAGCACCATGCGCCATCCGTGCTGGCAGACGCTCCCGACCTCGCGGCCTTCGCGCAACAGCTCGTCCGCGGCGCGGTCGACCACCTGCCGCAGATCGATGCGCTCCTCGACGAGCAGGCGAAGAACTGGCGGCTCTCACGCATGGCCGTGACCGACCGGATCATTCTCCGGCTGGCCGTCTACGAATTCCTCCAGGCGACCGACACGCCGCCCCCGATCGTCATCAACGAAGCCGTGGAGCTGGCGAAGACGTTCAGCGGGGAGGAGGCGGCCCGCTTCGTCAACGGCGTGCTGGATGGGATCAGGCGGCGGCTTGAGCATGAAGCGGCAGAGCATGAACACGGAGAACACGGAGAGCCCTAGTAATTGTTTACCGCTCACTGGTCGAAGGCGGTAAACAATTACGAACGCAGATGAGTCAGCCCTCATCAGAAGGCGATCAGATCCGCCAGCGCCGCGCCAATCTCGAAGAGCTCGCGCGCCTGGGCGTCGAGATCTATCCGCGCTCGTTTTCGCGAACGCACACCATCGACGAGCTCGTGGGCGAGCACGGATCGAAAAGCCGGGAAGCGCTCGAGACGGACAGGATCCAGGCCCGTGTGGCCGGCCGCATCATCGGCATCCGCGGGTTCGGGAAGGCGAATTTTCTGGTCCTCTCGGACGGTCGCTCGCGGGTCCAGGTCTACATCCGGCAGGACTCCGTTCCCGAGGCCGATTTCAAGGTGTACAAGCTCCTCGATTTCGGCGATTTCGTCGGCGTCGAGGGCCGATTGTTCCGCACGCGCACCAACGAGTTTACGATCTGGGCCTCGCAGGTGCAGTTCCTGGCGAAATGTCTGCTGCCGCTGCCGGAAAAGTGGCATGGCCTGCACGACATCGAGATCCGGTATCGCCAGCGGTACCTCGATCTCATCGTCTCGCCCGACTCGCGGAAGGTCTTCGAGACGCGAAGCCGGACGCTCGCGGCGCTGCGCGAGTTTCTCGAGGCGCGCGGCTATCTCGAGGTCGAGACGCCGATGATGCAGCCGATCGCCGGCGGCGCCCTGGCGCGGCCGTTCCGGACGCATCACCACGCGCTGGACATCGATTTGTACCTGCGGATCGCGCCGGAGCTGTACTTGAAGCGGTTGACGGTCGGCGGGTTGGAACGCGTCTTCGAGATCAACCGCAATTTTCGGAACGAAGGGATTTCGACGCAGCACAATCCCGAGTTCACGATGCTGGAGTTCTATCAGGCGTACAGTGACTATCAGGAGTTGATGGCCTTCACGGAAGAGTTGGTGCAAACCGTCGTCCGGGAGTCGGTCGGCACGGATAGCCTCACCTACGGTTCCCACGAGATCTCACTGCGCTCGCCCTTCCTGCGAGTCTCGCTGCGGGAGGCGGTGGCAGACGCAGCATCCCGGCGCCTCAGCTCCGCGGTGGAACCCTCGCAGCTGCGGGATCCCGTGACGGCTCGCGAGATCGCGGCTCGCGTGGGGATC
>JACQTH010000456.1 GCA_016210935.1 Acidobacteriota bacterium
ACCCCGCTTTCCAAGCTGCCCGTCACGGCGAATACGTACGGCGGAACGGTGGGCGGTCCCATCAGCCGCAACCGGGTCTTCTTCTTTGGGTCGTTCGAAGGCTACAAGCGGTCGCAGAGCCTGTTCACGGAGTTCACCGTCCCCGACGAGGCGCTCCGCCGGGGCGACTTCAGCAACGCGCGGAATGTGAACGGGACGCTGCAGCTGATTTACGATCCGACGACGGGCGCGGCCAACGGCAGCGGTCGCCAGCAGTTCTCCAGCAATCAGATTCCCCCCTCGCGGATCGACCCGATTGCGCTCAAGATCCTGCAGCTCTTCCCGCTGCCGAACCAGCCCGGCATCGGTGCCGGTGGCCTCACGCGCAACTACCGGCGCCAGGAGAACCGTCAAGTCGACCGCGACAACTACGACGTCAAGCTGAATTGGAATCGCACATCAGCCCACCAGATCTGGGGCAAGTTCAGCCACATGGACGCGGTGGTCGACGACCTCACCAACTACCTTGGACCTCCGACCGACGCCGAAGGCGACGGCGGATTCACCAAGGTGTACCAGTTCACGACCGGTCAGACCTGGACGCTCGGCCCGACCCTGTTGGTGGACCAGACGTTCGGCTTCTCGCGGCAGAAGCAGGACGTCTATGGACCGGACTTCAACGCGGGGAACTTCGGGCTCGATGTCCTGGGTATTCCGGGTACGAACGACCAGGGCATCGGCGATAAGCGATACGCCGGGTATCCTCAGTTCGTGACGGGCTTCAGCGACGTCGGCAACCGCGACGGCTGGAACCCGATCTTCCGCGACGAGCGCACCTACTCGCTGGCGACGAACGTCACGAAGATGTCGGGCGCGCACGAGTTCCGCGGCGGCTACTTCGTGAACTTCCTGTACCTCGATCACTGGCAGCCGGAAACCGGCAACCCGCGCGGACGATTCACCTTCCTCGCTAACACCACCGGCCTTCGCGGGGGACAGACGACCAATTTCTACAATCAGTGGGCGTCGTTCCTTCTGGGCCTGGTCGGCAACGCCAACAAGAGCCTGCAGAACGAGCTGATGACGTCGCGCGAGTGGCAGCACGCGCTGTACTTCCGCGATCGGTGGAACGTCAACACCCGGCTGACGCTCGATCTCGGCCTGCGGTGGGAGTACTACCCGATCATGACCCGCATCAACGGGCGCGGCCTGGACCGGGTGGATCTCGACACGCTCGAGGTGATCATCGCCGGACGAGGACCAAACCCGCAGAACAACGGCATGAAGGCGGGCCTGGACAACTTTGCGCCGCGCTTGGGCGCCGTCTACCGCTTCAACGAAAAGACCGTGTTCCGGGCGGGCTACGGGCTCACGTATAACGCGCAGGCCTGGGCGCGGGCGGTGCGGGGCGATAACGACTATCCGGTCACGGTCGCCTCGACGTTCGTCAACCCCGAGCAGTTCGCGTGGTACGGCACCCTCCAGCAGGGCATCCCGCGCGTGACGGGACCTGACGTGAGCTCGGGACGTGTTCCGCTCGATCGCGCGGCTGCCGAATACACGCCGGAGATCGACAACATCGACCGGGGCCAGGTGCACACGTGGAA
This sequence comes from Acidobacteriota bacterium, assembly GCA_016210935.1. GTDB lineage: Bacteria > Acidobacteriota > Vicinamibacteria > Vicinamibacterales > JACQTH01 > JACQTH01. Next base: position 1,587 of record JACQTH010000456.1, read on the forward strand.
CATCGCGGTCGAGCGGCGGCTGCCGCTCGACATCTCGGTGGACGTCGCGTACGTCGGGGCCAAGGGCATCGGCGGATACGCCGCGCTGGACATCAACGCCCCGCAGACGCTCGGGGTCGGCGATGCCGGCCGCCCGTTCGCACGATTCAGACGCTTTGTGGCGCTCAATTCGTGGGGACAGCGTCTCGATACGCGCTACAACTCGCTGCAGGTCGCGCTGAACAAGCCGTTCACGCACGGGCTGCTGTTCAAGGGCGCCTACACCCTGAGCAAAGCGATGAATGAAGCCGATGCCGACGGCCGGGCCACGCTCAGTTACAACACGCCCACCGAGCTGCATCGCAACTGGGCGCCCGCAGGGTTCGACCGCCGGCACAACTTCCAGCTGGGGTTTGCCTATGCGCTGCCGTGGCAGAGCCTCGCCACGGGCTACGGCAACATCTTGAAGGCCCTCGCCAGCGACTGGCAGGTCAATGGTGTGCTGGCCATCTTCAGCGGCACGCCGTTCAGCGTCACGGCAAGCGGGACGCAGCTGAACACGCCGTCCAACCTGCAGACGGCGGACCTTGTCGGCAATTTCTCGATCACCAACAAGATTGGGGCGCAGGGCGCATGGTTCGATACCACCGCGTTCCAGCAGCCGACCGGCGTCCGGTTTGGCAATACGGGGCGCAACCAGTTCCGCGGCCCGGGCGGCTGGAACCTCGATTTCTCTGTCTTCCGAGTCTTGCCGATCGGCGGCAGCAGAAAGCTCGAGCTGAGATGGGAGGCCGCCAACGTTCTGAACAACCAAGTGTTCGGGAACCCGAGCAACAGCATCACGTCGGGCACGTTCGGACAGATCACGGGGATCAACGGCAATTACCCGGAACGGATGATGCGCCTCGCGGTCCGCTTCACGTTCTAGCGAAGCGGCGCTGGTCGGTTGGCGGCGACGCTTCGCGAGCCGTGCTTGCACGCCAGAGTGTGTACGAAACAGTCACATTCTGGTTGCCCAAGCACGGCTAGCCCCCAGCGTAGCGGGGCTATTGAATAAAGCTTCGAGATCAGGCGCCCCTTTATGGGGCGCCTGATCGTAGTTGCCGCCTGCGGCCTGCTCCGGCTTCAGGCCTTCCACAATCGTCGTGTCATCGGCGTGCGGCCTCGCTGGTTCTGACGGCGCCCCGCCGCATCCGCTCGGGATCCCACCCAAGGGGTCTGCCTTCGAAATAGCTCTCGTTCGTCAGCAACGCCGGGGCCGCCGCGCGGTAGCCGAACGTCGCGTCCTCGACCGATGGGCGGCGCGTGCGGACCGAGTCGAAGAACTTCCGGAAGTGTTCGACGCTGTCGCTGTAGCCCGCCGGAGCCGCGAAGATCTCCTCGCTGCCAGGGCGAAGCTCCTGCTGCTCGGGGTACTTTGCGCGGTACTCCTTCATGAACGCGTCCTGTATCGCCTTCGGGAAGGTGTCGCTCGTGTGGCC
>JACQTH010000468.1 GCA_016210935.1 Acidobacteriota bacterium
CGATCGTCTCGATCGCACCTGATCGATCGCGCGCGCGACGGCGCTGATCCGCTGGCGGATGCGGCGGCGATCGGTTTCGAGCTTCGTCTCACCAGGTCCGCGCGTGCCGATGCCACCCCCCAGTCGCGATAACGCCGCGCCCGCACCGACAAGGCGCGGCAGCAGGTAGCGCAGCTGCGCCAGCTCCACCTGCCACCGTCCTTCACGCGTCCGCGCGCGGCGGGCAAAGATGTCGAGAATGAGCTGAGTTCGATCCACGATCTTGCGGTCCAGCGCCGCTTCGATGTGGCGGAGCTGCGCGGGCGTCAGTTCGTGGTTGAAGATGACGAGATCGGCCTCGGCCTCGGCGCACGAAATGGCCAGCTGCGCGATCTTTCCGCTGCCCAGGAAGGTGGCGGGATCCGGTTTCGTCCGTTCTTGAAGGAGACGAAGCACGACGGTTGCGCCGGCAGCCTCCGCGAGGCCGGCCAGCTCGTCGAGCGACCGCTCGGCTTCCCACCGCCCTTCGCCGACGCTCAGGGCGCCCCGAGCACTCGTCGAGGGGCGTGGCTTGGCGCCGAACACCCCGACAAGCGCGGCGCACTCGCGCCCTGCGACTGCGCTTGGCGCGGCGCGACTCTTCGACACGCTCACCTTACCCACGCCGTTTCACCACAGAGAAGAATCTTGATTACGGTGCTCTTTGTGTGCTTTGTGGTTGTCTTTCGTCATTCACCGAAATTCTAGCACGCGCTCCCACGGCACCACGCCCGCGCGGACGAGCCGCAGATCGTCGCCGGCGACCTCGACGATCGTCGACGGGGCGCCGCCCGGCGTCGGGCCCGCATCGACGATGGCCTCGAGGCAATTACCCAGCGCCGACGCAACCTCGTCAGCTGTCGCAGGCGCCGGCTGTCCGCTCGGGTTCGCGCTGGTGGCGGTGAGCGGAACCCCGGCAAGTCTGGCCAGCGCCCGTGCGACCGCGTGATTGGGGATCCGGACGGCCACACGCCCGCGCCCGCCGTGAACCGCTGGCACGACACACCGGTGCGCGTCGATGATCAGCGTCAGCGGCCCGGGCCAGAACGCGCCGGCGAGCCGTCGCGCCCGCGGCGAAAGATGACCCACCTGCGCTTCGACCTGCGACAGATCCGCGGCGATCAAAGGAATGGCCGTCTGGGGCTCGCGTCCTTTGATGACGAAGATCCGCTCGACGGCGACCGCATTCGTGCAGTCCGCGGCCAGCCCGTACAACGTGTCGGTCGGATACGCGACAACGCCGCGTGTGCGGATCAAGGCGACTGCCTGCTGCAGGACGGCCGGATCAGGTGAAACAGGATCAACGTGAAGGCGAAGCACTAGACATCTCCTAAGGGGGACATCATCACAGATGAAGCAAGTTTTCTCCGGTCCGCCTTAAGAGCTGTCTTAGACGCCGTCGACCATGGTTGTTGGCGCGGCTTCAACGGTCGCGGCAGGCACACCCTCCGCACTCTCCCTCATTGTCCTCCACACGGCCGTTACAAGCACGCCGAGCACGGCCGCGTTTGCCAGAAGCGCGACGCGCAGGTCCAGGGCGCTGAGCAATCCGGTGACTACGGGGCTGATGGCGAGCGCCGTCAGATACGCGCTCTGCAACACACCGAACCCGGCGCCGTGCGCCCCCTCTGGAATGACACGTCCCCCCACGGTGTACGCCGCGGTGAGCGCCAGGCCGGTTCCGAATCCGAATGCCGTCATTGCCAGGGCGAGCGACACGAGATGGCCGGTTCCCGCAAACAGGAGCAACCCGGCCAGCGCCAGAGCCGACCCGGCGGCGATCGAGACGCGGGGCGAGAGACGCCGCAGCACGCGACCGCAGAGCGTATTCCCCAGTGCGCCAAAGCCGGCAGCGATCGAGAACAGCACGCCCGAGACGACCGGCACCTGATCGGCCGGTACGCCGCGATGCACGACGTAGAGCGGCAGGATCGGACCGAGACCGCGATCCGCAAACTGGACGCCGAAGATGACCGCCATCACCAGCATGAAGTTCTGGAACGCGAGCACGCTTCTGAAC
>JACQTH010000457.1 GCA_016210935.1 Acidobacteriota bacterium
GAATGATCCAGTAGCTGCGGCGCTCCTTGCGCGGCCAGCTCGTCGACTCGTAGTCGACGTAGTGGTCCCACTGGGAGGGGTCAGGATGGGAACGGAAATGTGTCATGACAACGGCACGCTCTGGCCGGCTTCTACCCAGATGTATTCCCACGCGAACGTGGCTGCGAGCGCCAGCACCGCGCTGAAAGCCAGCACCGGCGGCGCAAGCGATGACGCCGACGAGGTCGCCGCGGCGACCAGGCCGATGGGCAGCAGACACCCGAAGAGAGCGCCGCCCCAGAACAGGCCGGCAAACACCCCACGCCGAACGGCGTCGGCGGCCAGCTGGTGATGACGAGTGGCGCTCGGCGTCAGCAGGTTCTCGAACACGAGCACAATGAGGTGTGCCGTCAGACAGCCGACGAGCGTCCGGCCCAGCGCCGCGGTCGTCGAGCCATCGAGCCGAAGGATGACGCTGGCCAGGAGCAGCGCGGCCGCGCCCTCCGCGCCGGAGAGAAACAGCAGATCGATCGCGGCGTGCGGCCCTTGCCAGAAGTCGCGCGCGCGGCCCTGCGCGAACAGGAATCCCGTATACGACGTGGCGAGCACGGATACGACGATCGCCGGCAGCGCGAGCCAGTCGAGCGTGCCATGCCACTGCATCCATCCCGCGATGAGCCACAGCGCGCTGACAGCGCCGTGCGTCGTCAGAAAGTACGCGCCCCAGGCCATCCACGATTTCCAGTTCGGACGAACCAGGATGTAGTAGAAGCGCTCGGGCCGTTCCAAATCCATCACCAGAACGACGGCTGTCGCCGTGGTGAAGATGACGGCGACGATCGGCGCCGCGATCATCGTGGTCGTGTTTCGAAAGCCGAGAAGCCAGAGAGCCGCCGCGAGAAGAAGGGCGCCTGTCCCGATTCCCTTGGCCAGCAGGTACAGGGCCATGTCGAAGCCCCAGGGCTTGACGTGCGGCATGTCGTAGTCGACACGCGGATCGCCTGGTGAAGCGGGGTCTTCGGCCGGCGAGCCGAGCGGCCGCAGCGTGACCTCACCTTCCTTGTACAACTTCAACGGACGCGCGGCGATTTCGGGCCGGATCGCGCTCTCTTCGGCGGCGATGTAGTAGACGTGGGGGCCGGTGTGGTTTTCAGGCTTTCGAACGGTAACGGGTTGGTGCTGAACGAGCTGCGCCAGCGCGCTGGTCGGGTCGTCCAGATCGCCGAAAATGCGGCACTCGGTCGGACAGACGCTCACGCACGCCGGCAGCAGATGGTTCTCGACGCGGTTCGCGCAGAAGTTGCATTTCTCGGCCGTGCGCGTGCCGGGGTCGATGAACAGCTGGTCGTACGGACAGGCGACCATGCAGGCGCGACACCCGATGCAGACGTCGGCGTACAGGTCGACGATGCCGTCGCGCCGCTTGAACAGCGCGCGTGTCGGACAAATGTTGACGCACGGCGCGTCATCGCACTGGTTGCAGAGGACGGGAAAGAAGAACCGCCGCGTATCGGGGAAGGCGCTCTTCTCGACACTCTTCACCCAGCAGCGATTGACGCCGATCGGGATCTGGTGTTCTTCCTTGCAGGCGATGGTGCAGGCGTGGCAACCGATGCACTTCCGTAGATCGATTGCGAACCCATAATGGGGCATTCCGGCTCGAACTATATCGCAGGGCTTCGGCGGCGCCCAAGCCGCGGCTCCGGCCGATACTTCATATGCTGGCCCGCGTCTAAGATCACAAATTGTGATCTTAGAAGCTCACGAGTCTCAGACCAGGTTAGCTGAAAGACGAAGTCGTCCGGGAACCGTGCGGCGTTGCGCCGAACTGCCTGGTTGAGCGTCCTGGCCGCGACGCCGTACAGCTTGGCCAGATCCCGATCGAGCATCACCTTCTGGCCGCGGACGAGATAGATCTTTCGTTCAATGATTTCGCCTGGAATAGGCGCTGATGCTGTCATGACTTCACTCCAAATCGGTGGAGGCTCTCACGTCGTGTGGCCTCCGGGATCAGCGGAAACGATTCGAGCAGGTATTCGAATTCCGTGGGTGTCAATTGGTATAGCTTCGCCGCCAGGCATTGCAGGCGGATGTAGTCATCGGTCTCGAACAGCGAGTGGCTGAGAGGTCGGGACGCTAAGCGCCGCGAGAGCGTCGCGAGATCTCGGAATGCCTCGGAATCGGCGTCGGGCCGCGGCACCGGTAACCGCCTCATGATCCCGACCGTCACGTGTGAGCTGACCCAGAGCCGCGCGAGATAGTTGGCCACATAGCTGTTGAGAAGCGCGCAGAGCACGTCCTGCTCGTGTCGCCGCAGGGCCGTCCGCAGACAGAACAGCGTGTGAGTGGTCAGACAGCCACGAGGGGCCACCGCGGCAATCAGCGTGAGCTGGTTTGTGGCGCTCGCGACGTCGCGATACGCGAGGCGCGGTCGCCGGTACGTCCGGCGCGGATCGACGAGCCGGCTGGCGTGCGCAACGGAGATGACGCGCTCGGGCAGCGAGACCCGGGCGACGAACGGCTCGAGATGCTTGCCGTCCAGCACCGGCAGCGCCCGGCGTGCTCCTCGCCGGGCCGTGAAGTACTCTCTATCGTCGGTCGCATTCAGCTCGCGACCGAACTCAGCGCCCCAGCCTCGCGCATCGCCCAGAGCGGGATGCGCCGCGCAGAGCCGCTCGACCAGCGCGAAATCGTCCCGCGTACGCAGGTACGGAACCGACAGGTCGGGCCCCGAGATTCGCTCGATCATTCTGACGTCGAGCGCCAGCCAGCGCGGGTCCCCATCATCGGCCGCCGAGTCGGCGACGTCATCGAGCACCGAGGGGTCCCGTTCGCCGAATCGGCAACGGATCGTTCGTCCGGCTCGCGCCTCGCGGCCGGGCGACCTCTTGCCGTTCTCGTAGAGTCCGGCTTCAGCCGGACCCTTGGTCGCGGTCAGCAGGAGAAACCGGACGCTGCGGTGGATGGGAAAAATGCCGTTCGTGTTGTCGAATCCCACCATCGTGTCTATCGCCGACCGTTGCAGGACAAGCCGCCGTAGCGGCGCCGATCCGGTGTCACTGGCGAAGCCCCATGGCAGCACCAAACCGATGCGCCCGCCGGGCCGCGCCAGGTGCAGCGCTCGTTCGGCGAAGAGCTGGTACTGATTGGGATGACCGTCCTGATGCTCGCGGTAGACACCCGATGACCGGATGAACCGCACCATCTGCGCAGAATTCGTGGGACCGCACCTCTTGGGGGCATCCACCCTCTTCGTGGGACCAAGCTTTAGCGTGGTTTCAGTCGTAGTGCCCGGCTTCCCGCCTCCGCCGAAGGCTTCGGCGCGGCTCGCCGAAGCGCGCTCCGCGCGCGAAGGCGGCAGCCGGGCCCCATCGTCTTCCCGCACCATTTCCCACGGCGGGTTGCCGAGCACCGCATCGAACCCGGCGTCTGCGCGCGGCGATCCATCCCCTTCGAAGAACACCTCGGGAAACTGGAGCCGCCAATGACAGAACTGCCGCTTCTGCGCGATCGCTCCCACTCGATCCAGCAGGCGTCGCGCGAGCGACCCCGGAAGCAGTCCGCCGCCGCCGGTCACGTGGTCGGCGAGCTCGAGAAACTCGGCGCGGCCCGGCCTCGACTCATCATCCCAGAACCAACACGCGCACCAGAGGTCGGCGAGCTTCAGCCATCTGGACCAGGGGCTGTCGTCCTTCCTCAACTGCCTGAGGGTTCGGTCCTTTTCATGGACCGTCGCGGCCGAGTCATCAGGAACTTCTGCGAGCCGCACCCGCACGGGCAGCACGTGCTGGACGGCGGCTTGAAACGAATCCGTCTCGAAGAGCGGCAACGTGGCCAGCGGAGCGGATCGGCCGGCGGAAGCCCCTGGTGGTTGCCGCCGGATGTCCTCCGGAGACGCGCCGACCAGGCTGTCGCCGGGGATCAGCCGGTGATCGAGAAAGCTCAGGGGCCGATTCGCCGCGAGTGTCGTGAGCCATAACGAGAGCCGCGCGAGTTGCACGGCCATCGGGTTCAGATCGACCCCGAAGAGACAGCGCTGCGCGATCAGCCGCCGAAACCTCGCCCGATCCCCCTCGTCTATCTCGGCCGGCCCGCATCTGTTGGTTCGGACCAGCGCCTGTTCATAGGCGTGGGCGAGATACCGGCACGCGGCCACGAGAAACGCCCCGCTTCCCATCGCCGGATCCACGATTCGCAGGCGGAGAATCGATTCAGGATTGGCGTTGGCGACGAGCGGATGAAGCGTGCGGCGAACGAGAAAGTCCGTCAGCGAGCGCGGCGTATAGAAGCTGCCGGTCGTCTTCCGGCGCATCCGGCCCGGCCGCAGCGCCACGCCTGGCAACGCGCCGGGCGTGGCCTCCGGTGTGAAGTCGAGAACGTTCTCGTAGACGCTCCCCAGCTCTTCGACGCCCAAATCGCGGTAGGCGATGCGCCGAGGGCCTTCCTGACGTATCGATCCCGGCGAAACGGCGACGGCCAGCACCGCGCGCCGCGCGTACCGATCGTCTACGCGGAGCCGTTCGCCGAGCGGCGTCTCGCGGGGAGAGAAGAGACGACCGTTGAACGCGGTGACGCAAAGATCGTCCGCGTCGCATCCCGCGTGCGCCAGGCGCCAGATCGCCTGCAGGGTTTCCCAGACGGCCGGCGTGTCGGCGCGTGTCTGCATCAGCGAGCAGAGGGTGTCCAGCGAGTAGCTGTCGCGGTAAACCGGATGCCACGACGGCACGAGCCGCCGCGCTTCAGCAAAGAGCAGGAAGAGCAGGCGGTAGATCAGCGTCAATGCCTGCGCGTGCATGACGTCGAGGACATCGCGGTCCGGGCGTCGCCGGCGGGACGCGCGAAGCAGGCCTTCCATCAAGGCTCCAAGCGCATCGAGGACGCCCCCCTTCAGGCTGCGGCAGACCGCGAGGGTCTCTCGCGCCGATTGTTCGACGATCGAGTCGAGGCTCGTAGATCCCGGGTTGGATGAGAGACTCGGGCTGACGGCGGACGCGTTCAGAATCGCCTGCATCAGGGCGACGGTACGTTCGTCCTGCTGGGCCGCCGGCAGATCGAATTCGAGATGTCGGCGCGCGTAGGTGCGCTGCGCGTCAACGAGCCGCAATCGCCGGCCATTGAACGCAAAACACCAGCGGCTCTCGGTCTCGATCGCCTGACGCACCGCATCGCGCCATCGCAGGTCGAGTGACTCCTCCCAGGGCGGGGCCAGCAGCGCGACGCCGGGCGCGAGCGCGCCGGCGGCGGCGCCGTTGCGAACGATCAGGCCGGGCACGCTTCTGAATCCGAGAAGCGACAGGAGCTCCACCGCGGACGCATGCAGCAGCCGTGGCGGTGACGCGGGGCCCACCGCGGCGACATGCCGGCGCCACCACCGACACACGCCGTTTCTGAAGGAGGCCGCTGAATAAAGACCGTCGGCCAGCGTGTCGGCGAACTGTTCGGAAATCAGGTTGCCTGAAAAGCCGGCCAGCATCGGCATCGCCCCTACAGCGGGAGGACAGCGATGAGCTCGGGAGAATCGGCCGCAAGCGCTCCCGCCGCTGACAGCCGCGCCCGTCGCAGATCCTGGCGGCGCGCCGCGACCACAAGCCGATCGCTGACCTGATCGGCGCTGATCTCGCCGGCAGTTCGATAGAACAAAGACCCCTGACCGCGCCGTCCTGCGGCAGCGTTCCGGGCCTCGGCCAACACCGCAGCGATGCGATCCTCGCTCTGCACTCGAACGCGCAAGACGTGGCGGTGAACGACTCCGACGTCGCGGATGCGCTGGCGAATCGCGTCGCCCACGAGGTGATCCATCCTGGGGGTTAGGCGTGACGAGATGGCGGCAACCACTCTTCGCACCTCGGAGTCCGGGCAGTTCTCCAGGCGTGGAAGCACGCCGGGCGTCACGATCGGCAGGAGGAGATCGTCGACGATGCTGCCGGTTCCATCGCGAAGCTGGGTTCGAAAGATGAAGAGGGAGGTCCGCACCTCAGGCCGGTGCCGCCGGCGTGGCGGCCGGATGATGAGAAGGCTCGTGGGACCGAGCTTCTTCGTGGGACCAAGCTTGAGCTTGGTCTGTGTCCCATGGCCTCGGTTTGAGGCGAGCCGCCGAAGCTGAATGAGCCGGGCCTGCTCGACCGTCGCGGCGTGCGAAAGATCGACCACGCGGTACGGCAGCGGCGCGGCAGGCCGCTCCGCTTCGGTGCGCCCGCCGTCGTCGAGAAGCGATCGAGCCACGGCCTCTTCCGTCAGCGCACCCGGCAAGGGTGCCCGGTCGCCAAGAGACCGCCGCGCTCTCGTGAGCTTCTTCACCATTCGCGCCAGCACGTCGTGTTCCGGCGTGTGGCGCGCCACGAGCGTGAGC
>JACQTH010000039.1 GCA_016210935.1 Acidobacteriota bacterium
AACGAACGTAGGCTCCCAACAGGTTTGCGGCGTCGTTCAATTCCGGCCATCCGTGATCGGTCTTCACGTATCCGAGATCTAGCTCCTACCTAACCACCCCGTACTTCTTCAATATCTCCCTCACCCTCTCTATCGGTATCGCCTCGGCGGTCGTCTTCCCGCTCGTGACCGTGGTGGCCTGAAACAGCGAGTTGTAGACCGCTACTTCCGTAGCTTCCAGAGCCGCCTGGAACAAGGGTGAGACGCCGTCCGGCGGCAGGATGGTGCGCGGCGCGGGTTTCGAATCGCCGAACCGCTGCCGCAGCTCGGGCGAGGTGGTGAAGGCGATCGCGAAATCTCCGCTGCCGTTGCCGTACGACGATCCCGTCCGGCCGAGACCGAACAGGGCGCGCGCGGCAATCCGCTTCAGATCACGCGCGTCGACCGGCGCGTCCGTCGCGACCACGATCATGCAAGAGCCTGCCCCGAGATCGTCCTGTGGATCGCGCGCCTGCTCAATCGAGGAGCCGGCGCCGTCATCGGCCGGCGACGCCGGCGAGAAACTGTAGCGTCCGAGCTCTTTTCCGACGGGTGCGCCGCCAATGGTCAGCACGCCCCCGAAGTTCGTCTGCACCAGAACGCCCAGCGTGTAGCCGCCGTAACGTTCCGGCAGGCGGCGTGACGCGGTGCCGATCCCGCCCTTCCAGCCGTAGGCGCGCGTCCCGGTTCCCGCCCCGACGGACCCTTCCGCGACGGCCCCCGTGGTCGCATGGCGAATCGCCTCGATCACATGCTCAGGTCTGACGTGCAGCCCGCGGATATCGTTCAACCCGCCGTCATTCGTCTCGCCGACGACGGCATTCACGGAACGGACGTTTTCGTTGCCCGGCTGCGCGATCGTGTAGCGCACCAGTCCCTCGACCGCCGTCCCGACACTGAGGGTGGTGGTGAGCACGATGGGGGTCTCGATCGTCCCAAGCTCTTCGATTTGCGTGGAGCCGGCCAGCTTGCCAAACGCGTTGCCGACGAAGACCGCGCCGCCGACCTTTTCCTGAAAGATGTTGCCCCCATGCGGCACGATCGCGGTCACGCCGGTGCGGACGCGCTCGCCCTCCACCAGCGTGACGTGGCCGACCTTCACGCCGATCACATCGGTGATCGCGTTGAGAGGTCCCGGCGGGAACACGCCCGGGGCGAGTCCCAGGTCGCGGGCGCGCGGGCGTCCTGACTGAGCCGTAGCCGTGCCCAGGCAGGCGATGACGAAAAACAGCAGCACGAATGAGCTTCGCATCATGGCGCGGATTATAGTCATAGCGCAGACCTTCACACATCCTGAAGGCAACCGCGGAGCACGCGGAGCTCGCAGAGACATTGAAAACTGTTCTCTGCGGGCTCTGCGGTAATTCTCTTCACAGGCGCCTCAAATCGGCCTAGCCGGGGCTACAATTCCCCCGTGAATATCCTTCTCCTTGCGATGCCGGATTCGTTCGAGCACACGCCGTCGCTCACGATCCGGATGCCGAACGGCGCGCTGACCTCGCTCGCCGGCAACATCGATGCCCATCACCGCGTGGCGATCGCGGACCTCATCCTCGTGCAGCGTCGCGTGCGCGAAACGCTGGAGCGCCTGGTCCGCGATTTCCGTCCGGATGTCGTCGGCCTGTCGATCATGACGTTCCAGCGACACACGGCCCTCAAGATCGTTCACCTCCTGCGATCCCTTTCACCTGGGGTGCGCGTTGTCGCCGGTGGGTACGACCCGAGCCTCGACACCGAGCCCTACGAAGACCCTGCATCCGGCGTGGACTTCATCGTGAGGGGCGAGGGAGAACTCACGTTCCGTGAACTGCTTCGCGCGCTGGAATCCAACGCGCCGGTGGCTGCGGTGGCCGGCGTGTCGTACAGGAACGGCCATCGCTTCGTCCACAACCCTGATCGTTCGGTCATGCGCCTCCCGGTCGAACGCCTGGCGCTGCCGAACCGCGGGGCCCGCGTGCTCGGCGGCTACACGTTTCTGGGCCGCGCGATCGACATCGTCGAGACCTCGCGCGGCTGCACGTACGACTGCAGCTTCTGCTCGATCATCGAGATGCGCGGCCGGAACTTTCATCCGTTTCCGATCGAGCGCGTCATGGCGGACATTGCAGATGCCCGGTCGCGCGGCGCACAGACCATCTTCATCGTCGACGACAACATCACCCTCGATGTCCGCCGATTCGAGGAGCTCTGTCGTGCCATCACCGGTGCCGGGCTTTCGACTGTCGACTACATCGTGCAGGCGATGACGTCATCCATCGCCAATCATGGAGAGACACTTGCGCCGCTGATGAAGAAGGCCGGCTTCCGCTATGTTTTCCTCGGGATCGAGAACATCCTCGAGGAGGACCTCGGGTTCCTGAAGGCGGCGGCCAAGAACGCGCGGCGCCAACAGGGCGTGAGAACCGGAAACGCGACGGTCGAGGCCATCAACATCCTGCACCGTCACGGGATGTTCGTCGTCGGCGGCCTTATCGTCGGCAACCCTGACGACACTCGCGAGTCGATTGAGGCCAACCTCGCGTTCGCGCGGCGCTACGTCGACTGGCCCTACATTCAGCATCCGACTCCGTATCCGCGCACGCCGATGACGCGCGACTTTCGCGACCAGGACCTCATAGTCAATCACGACTATCGGGAGTATGACGGCACGACAGCGGTTGTCCGGACGAAGCATCTCGGCGCGGATGAGATCGAGTTCATGCGGTGGCGGGCCGAACGCTGGATGAAGCTTCGTCATCTGCCGCCGGTGCTGGCGTATAGTCCGCGATTCGTCATGCGCAACGGAGTTCGGATGCTGGCGCACACGTTTCGCGGCTCCAGCCTGAAAACGTTCCTGGGTCTGGAAAGCGAGCGCGAAGCCTTCCGGCGCTACAAGGAAATCCGGAGGATTGAACGAGAGTATCTCGACGAGCCGGAATCCGGTACCGGGTACCAGGTCCCGCGTACCGGGTGTGCAGTGCAGGGTGCGTAACGTCGCGCGAAGCAACCTGCGCTTGTACCCCGTTCCCGGCCCCCGGCCCCTGCCCCTCGCCCCCTCTACGACCTCTACACCGCATCCATCAACAGCGCCGGCCGGCGGTACGATATCTTGTTTGATCGCCAGGGGACAGGGATCGACGCTTTACCGATCCCTGGTCCCTGGCCCCCGATCCCTTCTTCATGTCCGGATTGCTCATCACGCTCATCGACATC
>JACQTH010000473.1 GCA_016210935.1 Acidobacteriota bacterium
ATTCTTCATGCTGCTGGCCGCGTGGTCGACCCGCGTCTCACCGGGCGGGCACAGCTGCGTGCTCGCGGTCTTTGCCGCGCTCTACGCGATCTGCCAGGCGCTGTTCACGAAAGTGCATCCGCTATTTTGACGACGGTTCGCAACGGAGGTTCTGACGAAGGTTCGTCACGAGGGTTCCAAGGAGGTTCGTGACGAACGTTCAAACGGAGGTTCGTTGATGGAGGTTCGGCCGAGGGTTCGTCGCGAGGGTTACGAACCATCTCGAACCCTTGTCAAGAAGCCCCGTCCGAACCTTCGCTCAGGAACCTCCGTCCGAACCTTCGTTCAAGAACCCTCGCCCGAACCTTCGTGAAGAACCCTGGGCCCCGTAGATCGTCCGATAATCCTCCGCCGTGCCGAGGATCTTCTTCACATAGTTCTGGGTCTCGGGAAACGGGATATCGTCGATGAACTCGTCCTGCTCGAGGCCCGGCCGCTCCGCCAGCCACCGCGCCACGCGGTGATCGCCGGCGTTGTAGCTCGCCAGCGCGAAGTGGGCCCCGCCAAACCGTTTCGTCAGGTTCGCGAAATACAGCGTGCCCATCCGGACGTTGATCTCCGGCCTGGTCAGCATCGACGTGCGATACCGTGGAATCTTCAGCGTCCTGGCCAGCTGCCGCCCGGTCGCGGGCATGATCTGCATCAACCCGATGGCGCCCGCCGACGACTTGATGTCGGCCGTGAAGGTCGATTCCTGCGCCATCAGCGCGGCAATCATGTACGGATCGAGATCGCGCGCTGCCGAGTGCTTCCGAATGAGATCCCAATGGTCCAGTGGGAACAGGACTTCCAGCACCTCGCGCGGCAGCAGAGCACCGGCGGCCGAGAGATACGTTGGGTACGCCCGTTTCATCGCGTTGATGCCACGGCGAAGATCTCCCTCCTGGTTGTAAACCCAGCCGAGCGTCGCGTCGATGAGCGGCGTGGTTCCCCAGATGTGCTGCGCGTACGTCAGCTCGTCGATCGCCGCGTTGTGCAGCTTCAGCGAGAGGAGATCGCGAATCAGGGCCGCGGAAGGCGGAGGTGTTCCCGGGTCGATCTCGACGGCTGCGTGGGCGGACGCCAGCACGACGCTCGCCGCCGGTGATTTCGCCGCCGCGAGACGCCCGTAGTAGGACCGTCCGTAGTTCTGCGCCACGGTGCCGAACGCCGAGCGGGCGTCGGCGGTCCGCCCGGCTTTCTCGTACGCCCGCGCCGTCCAATATTGGAATGCCGATCTGGAATCCGATTGCGGGAACCGAGCCGCCGCGTCCGTGAACAGCCGAATCGCCTCCTCGTAGCGACCGAGCTTGAAGGCCCACCAGCCGGCCTTCCACGCGGCGCGATCCCCGTACCGGCTGTTCGGATATTTCTCGTACAGCTCCGCGAACACTTCAGCCGCGCGTTCGTCATCATCCACGCGGATGTAGTGGCTGCCGAGGTTGTTGAGCGTTTCTTCGGCCCACGGGCTGGCCGGAAACTGCGCGACCAGCTGCCGGGACAACGCGACGTAGTTGTCGTGATCCCCGAGGGCGCGCAGGGCGCTGAGATAGAAGAAGAGCGCTTCTGCTGTTCGCCTGGCGCCGGTCACGTACGGCCGGAGGGTCTGAGCCGCGGCCCGATACCGCTGGAGATAGCAGTCGGATTCGGCCAGCCGCAGGTCGACCAGCTCGCGGTCGTCGCCGGCGGCAAACGGCCTCACCAGCTGGAACGATCGCTTCGCCTCCGCATACCGCTTCGCGCCGAACAGGCGCTCGCCGAGCGCGAGTTCCGCCGTGTAGCGCGCATTCCCGCGCGCGATTGGCTGAACGTCGAGCTTCTTCAGCTCGACGCTTGCGGCGGCGCCGGCTTCCCCCAGCGGAAATTCGTAATACACGCGACTGTACGTCTCGGTCGCGCGCTCGCGGTCGCCGAGCGCCATCGAGACGCGCGCCAACCGCAACAGCACCTCGTCTGGCGCGCGCGTCTTCTGTTGCGAGAGCGATTCGTAGATGCGCGCCGCCCCGGCGTACTCGCCGGCGGCTTCGAGCGTCTCGGCCTGACCTAGCGGCGCCGCTTCGGAGAGGTAGCCGACGGGCTGCGTCCCGACAATCGTCGCGAAGGTGGCTGCGGCGGCGTCGTAGGAAGCCAGCGCGACTTCCGTCAGCCCTTTGTAGTAGTGAACGTACGGCGCAAGTTCTGACCCGGCGAACGCTTCCGGCTTGAACAGCGGGAGCGCGTCTGCGTACTTTCCCTGCGAATACAGCTCGACCGCCTTGACGAACTGGGCGCGTTCGGGAGACAGACGGCGGGCCTGATCGCGGGGGGACGGAACAAGCCACAGGCTCGAGGCGTCGAGCACCTCGGGCTCGCTGGCGAGCAGCGGCGACGTTCCCGCCGGAGACGCTGTGTCGGATTGGTCGCGCAACCGTCCGGGCACTATCAGCACCACCGCAAAGCAGGCCGCGCCAATAAGCGTCTTGACGGCTCGAACGTGACTCGTCACCAGAGAACTCCCTGTTCAGTCGGAAGTCGGAGGTCGTAAGTCACAAGTCTAGACTTCCGACTTCGTCAGTGCTTCCGCGATTCTCGATCCTGTCACGGCCTGAAGACAACGGGCCGCGTGGCGCGAGAGAAGCTCGGCCACTTCGGGCCACGCGCTCGGGACCATCCGTGCCGGATCATCGGCGTCGGCGTCTGCATACAGCACCGCCACCGTTTCTCCGCCGACCTCCAGCGGCACCGCAATGCCGGCCCGGCCCTCTTTCAGGGACGCGAACGGCGGCAGCATGCGCCGATCGGCGGACGAGGTCGTGACCGCCTGGCCGCTGAGCGCCGCAGATCCAAGCAGCTCGTCGCCGTTCAAGCCGGTTTCGAATCCGGTTGTGGCCAGCTCTCCGGGAAACCCGATCATTCGCCAGCTCCGGAGACGCTCGTCCTGCACGACAAACAGGGCGACTCTCGGCACGATCTCGGCAGCCTTGTCGGCCAGGAGATGAAGAACTTCCGACAAGGACTGCGCGTGATCGATGGAGCGGACCCCTTCGAGCAGCTGCTCGGCCCCCGCCAGTTCGGCCTGGCGCTCACGCGTCCGGGCTTCCGCCACTGCGGTTTCCACCTCGCGTGCGGCTTCGGCCCGCGCGTCGGCGACCGCCCGCTCG
>JACQTH010000459.1 GCA_016210935.1 Acidobacteriota bacterium
CGACAATCCCGACGAATGCACCGCCGACGATGACCCGCCGACTGACCGAGGCCACGCTCCGAGGATAGCATTACACGTACAAACGAAGGGCGGGGTGGAACCCCGCCCTTGGTACAGGAGGATAGCATCGGCGTAGGACTAGCGATCTTTCTCCGATTGAATACGGACCTTCCAGGTGCGCCAAAAAGTGGTGTCGCCGAGTTCGAGCGCATCCCACCAGTGATCGATCATCGAACGGTCCAACCGGAGGATGCCGTCACGAGTGACCCCGGGGGGCGGACGTACCAGAGCGGCCATCCGATCGAACACTTGCCCCCGCGCGCCGTTGTCGACACGCGTCAGCAGGTGCCACAAGGTGAGCGCATCGGCCGTGCGTGCCTCCTGAAGGACGATCGAGAGCGCCTCCGCGTACGGCGATGAGGTGTGCGGCAGCGTGTCGAGGCTGTCGAGGGCGTCGCGGAACGAGACCGTGGCGTCTTCGTAGTACGGCGTCCCCGGCCCGCGTCCGGGACGGGTCGCGCAGGCGGCGCCCTGCGGAACGAACGACTCCCGGCCGCCATACTCGAACCCGACAAACCCGGTTTTCACGCGCAGGAGGCCTTCGCCACCCTCGTCAATCTCCAGGGTGTAGACGCATCCAAGATCGATGGCCGTCGCGGTTCTGGTCTCGACGAAGAACAGACCGGGTGGCGCCCAGATCCGCGCCTCGATGAGCCCGCGCCTGAGCGAGAGCCGATGCTCGGTCGGCTGCGTCTTCACCAGACCGATACGTGAGTTCGGCCCGACATCCACCTGACCGATGAGGCCGACGTCGATCCGCGCCTGCGACGCCGCGTCGGTTTCGAGCCATTCGCCCACGCCCAGGGATCCGGCGACCTCGAGCGAGGCAGCGCCCACGCGCGGTGTTCCGGCCAGACTCGTCACCTGCCATCGCGGATGGACGACACGCGTCGTCATGTAAGTCGTGCCCACGATCAGCAGGATGCCGGCGGCCACGGCCCCGTAGGCCACCAACACCGGCCAACGCCTCGCCCGCGTGCGCGCGCTCCACGTGAGGGGGGTGCCGCGATGACCGAGCGGACGGAGCAGATCTTCGAGGGCTGCGACATCAGGATCGGGGGCGCCGGAGCGATTCCAGAGATATTCGCTCATGACCGTTCTTCGTTTTTGGATCGCGGCGGGGCCCCACCCCCGCCGCCTCCCACGGCTCGCTCGCGCTCGCCGCGCCGGATTGCCGCGACCGAGCCACGCTCGAGCGTCTCCTTTAACTGCTTCATCCCGCGATGCAGGTTGACGCGGACGGACGCCGGCGTCAACCCGGTGCGGGCCGCGATTTCGGGGCCTGTCATCCCTTCAACGAGCCGGAGAATGAGGGTCTCGCGGTACGCCTCGGGCATCGTTCGAATCACGTTCAACACGGCGAGCGCCTGGGTCCGATCGGAGATGGATTCCTCCTGGGCGACCGCGCGTTCCGGCAGCTCGGAGAGCTCGACATGCGGCGCACGGCTGGACGGCCGGCGGTGATAATCGGTCGCGCGGTTGCGCGCGATCGCCGCCAGCCACCCGCCGAAGGCACCGGGCTGGCGAAGCGTGTGAAGCCGTTCCAGGGCCTGCATGAAGACATCCTGCACGAGATCGTCGACCTCTTCGCGGGGGACGCGAGCGAGGAGGACGCCGTGGACCACCCGGCCGTACAGGTCATACAGGCGGCCGAACGCCTCGCGATCCCCTCGGGTTGCGGCCTCGACCAGCAGGAGGTCCCGCCTCCTGATCAGTTCGGTTTCCGGATCAGGAGCGGCCAGGGCGTCGGCGGTCACCGGGGCGGGCAGCGGCCAATCAGCCGATGGCCGACGTACGAGGGATATCTCCAGTGACAAGGCAGCTTCCACGGTATCACTTCCGGGCGCCAGTAAATATGACGGGCGCTTCGGCCCCGCCGTTAACAGTCGCGAAAACCGGGGCAAAATGGCCGAGAGATCTCCGACTCACTGGCAACCGGAACTCAGCGGTTGTAGAGTACGCGTGCGGGGACGCGCGGTGAAACGCCTTTCGCGACCGGCCGTCGTGCTGCTCCTGATTCTGTGGTTGCCCTCGTGCGGCGCCAACCAAGATCCCGCGCCCCAGTCGGATCCCGGCTCGAAACCGGCGCCGCTCTCGATCGGCGAGCGTTACCAGAAAGCCAACCTCGAAGTCAGTCAGTTGTTGATCGAAGCCGACCGGCGGCGGGTCGACGTGCGCGAATTCCGGTCCCGGCATACCGGGATCACGCTCGCCTCGGTCAAGAATTTCGAGTCGGCGACCTACGAGATGGAAAAGCTCGCGGCCGAGCTCAAACAGGCGCTTGGGAAGTAGCGCTTGCTAGCACCCCTTTGGGGGCCAGCGGCAAGTCCCGAAGTCTGATCCCCGTTGCCGCGAAGATCGCGTTGGCGATCGCCGGCGCCACGCCGACGATTGGCGTTTCGCCCGCGCCTGCGGACGGAAGATCTTTGCGATCGAGGAGCACGACCTCGATGGGCGGCACGTCGCTGAAACGCGGCACGCGATAATCCGCCAGCGAGGCGTTCAGGATTTCTCCGTTGTCGAAGTCAACGGCTTCGAACAGCGCGCCGCCGATCCCCATGATGATCGAGCCTTCGACCTGATTGCGCAAACCATCCGGGTTCACGATGGCGCCGCATTCGAACGCCGCGACGATCCGGCCTAGCGTCACCTGTCCGGATCCGGGTTCGATCGCGAGTTCCGCGCACGTGGCGAGATAGCCGCCCTTTTCGACACCACCGGCGATTCCCGATCCGACGCCGCGACGTGCGGCGGAGCCCGCCTGCCATCCGAATCTGGACGCCGCGGCGGTGAGGACCGCCTTCAACCGCTCGTCCTTGAGGTTTCTCAGCCGGAACTCCAGGGGATCGAGGCCGAGCGCGTGCGCCACTTCGTCCATGTGCGACTCGCGCGCGAAGTGGTTCGCCGTCGCCGCAAGCCCGCGGTACGAGCCTTGACGCAAGGGAGATCTCGTCGCGTGAAACTGAATCCGCTGATGGGGGATGTCGTACGGCGTCCCGATGGCGGCCGGACCGGAGTTGTAGTTGTGGAATTCCCACGCGACCAGCCGGCTGTCGCGGGTGACGCCGCTCCGCACGTCGATCACGCCCGCCGGGCGGAAATACGCCCACCGGAACTCTTCCTCGCGCGTCCACACCAGCTTCACCGGATGACCTGAGGCTTTCGCCAGACGAGCCGCCTCGATCGCGGTCTCGCCGGTGTGCTTCCCGCCGTAAGCGGACCCGGTGTCCGGAACGATGACGCGGACGCGATCGGGCGGCAGATGGAACGCCTCGGCGAGCTCGGCCTGGACACCGAACGGACGCTGCGTACCGGTCCAGACGGTCAGGGCGCCGTCCTGCCACTCCGCCACGGCCGCGCGCGGTTCGAGCGGCACGTGCGCGATGTACTCGACGGTGTATTGCGCGTTGAAGGTCCGGTCGGCAGATCTCAGCCCCTCTTCAATCGATCCGACGGTGCGATTCCCGCCGCCACCGCTGCCGGTGGGGTTCGCCTTCAAATATCCGAAAAGCTCGGCGCGCGAAGGCTGCTTCGGCGCGGACCACTCGGAGTGAATCGCGAAAGCCGCCTGGTCGGCGGCGTACTCGCTGGATGCGACGACCCCGATGAACTCGCCATCACGCACGACCGTCACGCCGGTCATCTTGTCCGCCACGGCGGTGTCGACGCGCGTGAGCGTGCTGTTCATCTGGGGCGGCCTCACGACCTTGCCATGCCGCATGCCCGGTCTCGTGATGTCCGAGGGGTATTGGTGCGTCCCGGTGACGATGGCGCGCGCGTTCAGCTTGTGGAGCGGCTGGCCCGCCCTGGTCCAGGCATTCGCCGGCGTGAGAGCGGGCTCGTTGATCGTTTCGATCAGACGCCGGCCCTTGGTCAGCTCGCCGAAGGAGACCGATCGTTTCGTGATCGTGTGGTGGATCCGTCCATCACGCGCGTCGAGGTGCGCTCGATCGGCGTGCAGGGCCTCGGCGGCGAGACCGATCAGCAGCTCGCGCGCGGTGGCCGCCGCCTTCCGCAACTGAGGCGCCATGAACGGCGTCGTGCGGCTCCCGAACGTTCCCATGTCGAACGGGGTCTTCGTCGTGTCCCCCATGACGAGCGTCAGGCTCGCGGGATCGACGTGCAGCTCTTCGGCCACCGCCTGCGCCAGCGAGGTCCGGATGTTCTGCCCGATTTCGACTTTGCCGGTGTACACGCTCACCGCGCCGTGCTCGTCGATGTGCAGCCACGCGCCGACTTCGGCGGGTGGACGCCCGGCACCCTGCGCTCGCCGTGCGCCGCCGGATTCCTGCGCGCCGGCCTGGTCGACTGTCCAGATAACGGCGACGCCGGTCCCGAACACCTTGAGAAATGAGCGCCGATCGACGTCGAACAGATAGGGAAGGGATTCCCGCAGCTCGTACCGCTCGAATTCGATATCAGGTTCTTCGTGGCTTCCGCCTTTAGGCGGAAGATCAGCCCGCAGATCTCGCGCGCTCATGCCGCACCTCCATGAGACGCCCGCAAAATCGCCGCGACGATTCGATGATGAGTGCCGCAGCGGCAGATGTTCTTCTCCAGTGCGCGCCTGATGTCGGCGGCCGACGGCTTCGGCCGGCTTTCCAGCAGCGCGACGGTGGCCATGATCATGCCGGTCGTGCAGAAGCCGCACTGCATCGCGTCGGCGTTCAGGAAGGCCTGCTGGACCGGGTGCAGGCGCCCGTTCAGCTCGAGCGATTCGATCGTGCGGATCGATCGGCCGGCGAGAAGCGATGCCCGCGCGGTGCACGATCGAACCGGCTGATCGTCGACCAGAACGGTGCAGGCTCCGCACAGTCCTTCGCCGCAGCCGTACTTGGCGCCCGTCAGACCCAATCGGTTGCGGAGAACGGACAGAAGCGACTCGTCCGCCGGCAGATCGAGACGGTGAAGCTGACCGTTGACGCGGAGCTCGAATTCGTCGCTGTCGGGTTGGACCATGGCCACCCTCCGAGAATCAATGTACCATCGGTCCGCCTGAAAAAGTCGTGCCGAAATCTTCCGCCTAACCGCCTTCGCCAAGGCTGCGGCGGTCAAGAAGGCAGAAGCCACGAAGAAGAAGCCGAGCGCCAGGGCGCCGCACCAAGCGGATCGTTGTTGCGAATCACCGCGGCGAGCACAAGCGAGCCGTGGGAGGTCGCGGGGGTGGGGCCAGGAATCGCTTCACTAAGCGGATCGTTCTCGCAAATCAGCGCGCCGAGCGCTAGCGAGGCGTGGGAGGCGATGGGGGTGGGGCCCCATCGCAACTAAACTTGGACTGATAATTGCTGATAGCCGGTCAGACACCTCGGACTGTCACCCGGGGAGGCCACCATGAGACATGCTGTCCTCGCGCTGCTGCTTGTAACGTCGGTGCCCGTTTTTACCTATGAAGAGGACCCGCAAAAACTGTTCGAGGCGGGCAAATATCAGGAGCTCGTCGCCCTTGTGGGCGAGAAGCACGACGAGGGTTCCGTCGATCCCGCGTGGATCTACCTGGCGGGCCAAAGCTATCTGCGCATGAGCGAGACCGCCGCGGGGAGGGACGAATTTGCGCGCCTCGAGAGCACCGACGACCCGGTCTGGAAGGAGATCGGTGAATCGGCGAAGCAGCTCGCCGATCGTGACGAGGATTCAGCGCTCGAAGCGGCGACCCGCGCTGTAAAGGCGGATGGCGATCATCTGTACGCGAACTATCAGCTCGGTCTCGCGTACCTGCACAAGAGCAATTTCACCAGGGCGGCGGAAGCGTTTATGAAAGCGACGCAGATCGATCCGCGATTCGCGTACGGCCACTACTACGCGGGCCACTCGTACTACAAAGCGAAACGCGTGGATCAAACCGCGAAGTTCTGGACGACGTTTCTGAAGCTGGCGCCCGAGGCGCCCGAGCGCGCCGCCGTCGAGTCGATTCTGAAGACGTTGAGAGGAAGGTAGAGGAGTCTTCCGACTTTTTCTACTTCTGCTGCCCCCCAGCGGTCGTCGTTGGCACAGCGTCGAGGCTGTACGTCAGCCCGGTGAACATCATCTCTTCCCAGGTCTGATCGCCCCACCACACATCCTTCGTCGGGTCCGGGTTCGATTTGTTGCTGGCGGAGTTGTTGTACCACGCCGTCGCGTGGACCTTCGTCCCCTTCGGCAGCTTCAGCGGCGTCTTGAAGACGTAATCCGTCTGCCAGTTGAAGTCATAGTTCGGCACCGACAGGATCGTCTCGGTCCGGCCGTCCGGATACGTCGCCTCGTAGTGCCAGCGGATGCCGCGCATGTGCGTGTGGGGCAGCAGGCTCCAGATCGTCACATCACGTCCGAGCGTCATCTCCGCATCCACGCGGTGCTCGCTGGCACCCGCGGGAATATGCAGACTCCCGTTGACGAGCGACGAGACCCGGACTTCGTGCCCCGGTTTTTGGCTGGCGAACTGCACGCCGACGCGTGTGCGATCGGTGGTCGCCTCCTTGCCGTTGGCCGTGTAGTGCATCTGGAACACGAGCGTCGACCCGGCCGGTAGTCGCAGCGCCGTGCCGGGTTGATACTCACGGACGAACTGGCCGGGTGCAAACCCGCCGATGGACGACCCCAGTCGCCGCGGCGCCGGCCTGTCATTCGGCCCCAACGGCGGCTGTTTTTCCGGCGGCAGTTTCGGTCCACCCGTCTGTCCGGCGGGAATCTCCATCCCTTCGGCAAACACGAAAGTCGGCGCAGGTCGCGGCGCGGCAGTCGCCGGCGGCGCGGGTGGCGCCGCACCGGGTTGTGCAGGCGCGGGCGGGGCCGGCGGCCGCGCGTAGACGATCACGTGATGGACGACAGCGGGGTTACCGGCGCGGACTTCCATGGCCTGGATCCACTTGTCTTCGGTCAGATCCGTCGGGACCTCGAAGTACTGATACGCAATGGTCCCTTCAGCCGGAACGGGATAGTCTTCCTGCATGGCGAACACGGCATCCGGTTCGCCCATGAACCAACCAGGCGTGTAAGCGGGGGCGGGCGGCAACTCGCCAGCGTTCCCCTCTGGAGCGCCGGCGCTGACCCACTTCACGATCGTCTGTTTCTCCAGCTCGGTGAGGCGCCGTTCGTTCAGGAAGTCGCCGTGCGCGGGGTCCGCATGCCACGGCGGCATCGTGCCTTTCGAAACCTGCGCCGCAATGGATTTCACCCAGGGGCGCGCGTCCTTGTACGTGAGAAGCGACATCGGCGCGATCTCGCCCGGCCGATGGCAGCTCGTGCAGTGCTTGTAGAAGATTGGCGCGACATCCTTGCTGAAGGTCGGCGCGCTGGCGGCGGCAGCAGCCTGCGGTCCGGCGCCTTGCAGTGCCACGGCAAGTCCGACAGACCACACGGCGGCCAGTACTCCAAGTGTTTTGAGGCTCATAGAGAATCGTCGGTGCATCTAAGATTCTGCGTGTTGACGTGCTTCGTTCGCGCCGGATGCACTCCAGCGCACACACCCTGGTCCCTCCCCCTGGTCCCGAGTCCCCAGTCCCCAGTCCCTTGTCCCCTGTTGAATACGTAAATTCTACGCTAAAAGATTTGCCCGATGGAAAAATACCAGCGCCCGCGC
>JACQTH010000460.1 GCA_016210935.1 Acidobacteriota bacterium
GCACTCCGCCGCGAGGGCTACAGGATGCGGGTGTACATCCCGTTTGGCCGGCAGTGGTTCCCGTACTTCATGCGTCGACTTGGCGAACGTCCGGCCAACGTCGCCTTCGTGCTGCGCGGAATCCTCCAGGAAGAGCGCTCCTGATTGAGTTGGCTTGCTCGCGAGCCTCCGGGCCTTCTCGTGGATCGCAAGCGTAGACTACTTCTGGCATTCGACCTACACATGTCAAATCGGCTTTTCCCAACAACTTTTAGTGCACCGGATTACCAGAAAACTACACGGCTGAGCCTGGGTCCGTCCTCCGGCGCGCACAGGAACGTCGCCTCGAGCACACACGTCCTACTAGATGGGGTCGCCTGGCGGAAGGCCGGCA
Source organism: Acidobacteriota bacterium (assembly GCA_016210935.1). Lineage (GTDB taxonomy): Bacteria > Acidobacteriota > Vicinamibacteria > Vicinamibacterales > JACQTH01 > JACQTH01. Next base: position 374 of record JACQTH010000460.1, read on the forward strand.
AGTTTGACGAGCCCAATCTGTTGGGGCTATAGTGAATTCCCGCCGCCAGGTAGCTCGTCCCGCTAGGCCCTCCCAGCAGCCGGCCCACGGTTGAAATGGCACGCAGGTTGGATGATGACCCTACGGTCGGTCGCGTGCGAATGGGACCGTGCAGGAGGGTGGACGGCGCTTAAAGACCGCGTGCGTCGCCCGAGGAGAACCACAGATGGTCAGCAATTACGAGATCGCGGCGAGTCACCCCGTCAGAACCACGCCGGGAGACGTCGTTCGTGGAGTATTCTCACGGATCGGCGCATTCTTCCGGCAGACGATATGCGGGCTGCACGGGCACGATTCGCTGCTGCATTTCGAGGAGAATCGCGTGTGCCTGCGCTGTTCGTCGTGTGGCTACGAAACGCCAGGATGGGCGGTCGACGCGAAGCGGCCGCGACTCCGATATTCGGGCGATGAGCAACGATATCGGGTCGCTGGACGCCGGGTCATCCGGCCGCAGCGCGTGGCTTAATGAACCTCGAGAATTCGCTGGGACAGCGATGGGTCAGTTGCCCCTTCTGTATTGATCAGCAACACGCTAGTCGGGCTATCAACGCTGACTGGCGTGCCCAGCTCCTTCAGTTCCGGTTCAGCTCGCATTGCCAATAGGGTTCCCAGACCTGCGGCGCCCGATGCGCCCGCAATTACGGGCGGGCCGCCGTCGCACGGAGCCACCCGCGCCGGTTCAGCCATGGCGCGCGCGGCCCAACTGTCGGCTATCGCTACAAATGCTCTACGTCAAATAGTCTCGCGCGAGCGCCACCAAGGTATCGCGACACTTCAGGACATCGTCGATGACCACGAACTCCTCGGTGCTGTGGAGTCCTGCGCCGGATGGCCCGAAGAGGACCGATGGAGTGCCTGCCTCGCCGAGGACGGCGGCGTCGGTCCAGAACGTCATCCCCGTAATCGCGGGCGAAAAACCACATGACGCGGCGGCCCGCTTCAACCGGCGGGGCAGATCGTGATCAGAGGGAAGCTCGTAGGGGCTTCTGCTGAACATGAGCGCCGCCGACGCTTCGAGCTCGGCGTCCTCGCGCCGCAGCGCCCGCAGGATGCCTTCGACTTCATCGCTCACCTGCTGCGGACTCTCGCCGGGCAGCGTGCGGCGCTCCATCTGCAGCGTGCACGCGTCGGGATAGCTGCTGAGCTCCCGTCCGCCGGTGATGAGCGACGCGTGAAGCGAGCCGGTCCCGAGCAGCGGATGCGGCGACCGCGCCTGCAGCGCGCCGTCGAGGCGTTCAAGCGCGCCCAGGACGCGCCCCATTCGCAGAATCGCGTCGCGCCCCTCTCGAGGGCGGCTGCCGTGCGCCGCCCGTCCACGTGTGTCAATCCTGATCCACGCGAATCCTTTATGCCCGACGGCGATCGACATCTCGGTGGGTTCGGTCACGACGGCCGCATCCGCGCGCCATTTGGTCACGAGCGCCTCGGCGCCCGCGCTCAAGTGTTCTTCGTCGATGACCGCGGCCACGATCAGCCGCCCGGCGCGCGGGCCGCCCGCACGGGCCATCTGCAGCGCCGCTCCAATCATGGCCGCGACGCCGCTCTTCATATCCTGGGCACCGCGGCCGTACAGACGCCCATCTTTCACGATCGGATCGAACGGCGCCTTCATGCCCGCGACCCCGACGGTATCCGTATGGCCGCAGAACATCAGCGATGACCCCGGCGCTCGACCTTCGAGGACGCCGACGACGTTCGGTCGTCCGGGCAGCACGTCGGCGAGTTCGACGGCAAGGCCCCCGGCTTTCAGTGCGTCCGCGATCGCCTGTGCCATGGCTCCTTCGCCCGCACCGCCGGCAACCAGGGACGGGTTCACCGAATCGATTGCAACCAGATCGCGGAGGAGGGCGATCGTGGGGTCCATAAGGGAATTTGACGAATTGGCGATCTGGCGAATTGGCGATTTATTGGATGATTTGCTTGCCAATCTCCCGATAAATCGTCAGACGCCCACTCGCCAGATCGTCAGATCTAATGTGGTGATCTGGTATCCGATTATGCTCAACAGCGAATGATACCGTAATGAAGCCGGGCGGGGAGCAGGAGCGTCAGATGCTGGATCTCGCGCGTGATATTGCCCGCGC
>JACQTH010000461.1 GCA_016210935.1 Acidobacteriota bacterium
CGCGCTCGTCCGGCTGCGCGCGGCGTACGCCGCCACGGCGATCGCCGAGTATTTTCGCGATCTCGGGCGCCAGGTGCTGCTGCTGATGGATTCGGTCACGCGGTTCGCGACCGCCCAGCGTGAAGTGGGGCTGGCGGCCGGCGAGCCGCCGACCGCGAAGGGATACCCGCCATCGGTGTTTGCCCTGCTTCCAGGCCTGCTGGAGCGAGCCGGCAACCTGCGCGGGAAGGGCGGGATTACCGCCTTTTACACCGTCCTCGTCGAGGCCGACGATCAGAACGAGCCGATTGCCGACGCGGTCCGCGCGATTCTCGACGGCCACATCGTCTTGTCGCGCGATCTCTTCGCGCGCAACCACTATCCCGCCATCGACGTGCTGCAGAGCGTCAGCCGGACGATGCCCGACGTGACGGCCGTCGAGCACCGTCTGAAGGCCGGCCAGGTCCGCGAGTGGCTGGCGACGATTCGCGACACGGAAGATCTCGTCAGCGTCGGGGCTTACGTGCCTGGCAACAACCCGCGGATCGACGAGGCGCTGGCGCAGCGCGAGCGGATCGCGCAGTTCCTCCGGCAGGAGGCGCGGGCCGTCTGTGGCCTCGCGGAGGCCATCGAGGGATTGAAGGCCCTGTGAGCCGGTTTGTCTTCCGCGCGCAGGCCGCGCTGGAGGTCCGGCGGCGGCGCCACGATCAGGCCCAGCGGACGCTGGCCGCGGCGGAGCTGTCGGTGCGCGCGGCCCGTGAAGCGCTGGCGAGCGCCGAGCAGCGCTTGCGGGACGATCTCACCCGCGCAACCACGGCCGAAGCGGAGGCCGCCGACGCGACCATCCTCGGCTGGTATCGAAATTGGTTGAGCGGACGGCGACGGGAGATCGCCAAGTGCGGCAAGACGCTCGAGGCGCGTGAGGGGCAGGCTCGGCACGCCCGCTCCGACGCGGTGCGGGCGCATCGGGAGCTCAAATCGCTCGAACGCCTGCGGGAGCGCGCCCGCTGTGCGTTTCTTGTCGGCGAACGTCGGGCCGAGCAGAAGGCGCTCGACTCGCTTGGCACCCTGCAGCACGCGCGCCGCGCGAACGAAGCAAAGGAGGAACTGTGAACGTCCAATCGTCAACCGACGCCGGCCCGACGACAACCCGCGCCGACCAGATGCCCGGAACCGCTGAAAAGACCGATAGTTTGGGGCGCGACGCGTTCCTGCGGCTGCTGGTCACGCAGTTGCAGCACCAGGATCCGACACGGCCGCAGGCCGACGGCGAATTCCTGGCGCAGCTCGCGCAGTTCAGCGCGCTCGAGAAGCTGACCGACATCGCCGAATCGATTCAACGGGTCGAGGGAATGCTGGCCGCGCTTGGCGCGACGGCCCAGTAGCTGTCGGGAGGCAGCGACTCATGGCAGTAGGCTCTTTTTCCGCCGCATTGTCCGGACTGAACGCCAACTCGGCGTACCTGAGCGTCATCGGCAACAACCTGGCGAACATCAACACGATCGGTTTCAAGGCGAGCACCATGACCTTCGCCGATCTGGTGAGCCAGTCGTTGTCCGGCACCAGCACGAATCCGATGCAGGTTGGCCTCGGCGTCGCGCCGGGGGCCATTTCCCAGGCCTTTTCGCAGGGATCCATCGAGAACACCCGCGAAGCGACCAACGTGGCGCTTCAGGGCGCCGGCTTCTTTGTCGTCAAGGGGTCGTCAGGAAACATGTATACGCGTGCCGGAAACTTCACGCTGAACAAGGACGGCATTCTCTCCACGCCGGACGGCTTCTTCGTGCAGGGGTACACCGCGAAGGATCCGGCGACCGGCGCCATCCTGACGACCGGACAGCCCGGGAACATCGTCATTTCACCCGGCGTGCTGCAGCCAACGGCCACGTCGAAGTTCGCCGCCGTGTCGAACCTCGATGCCAATGCCGCCGCCGCGAGCACCTTCACGGCGTCGGTCCAGATCTACGATTCGCTCGGCAAGGCGCATGTCGTGACCATCACCTACACCAAGGGCGCGGGCGCGGGGGCGTGGACCTGGGCCGCCACCGTTCCGGGCGCGGAGATCACGGGCGGGACCGCCGGGACGCCGTTCCAGATTGCTGCGGGCTCGCTGCAATTCGACGGGACCGGCAAGCTCTCCTCGTTCACCATTTCCGCCGGCGGCACCGGCGGCGGCACTCCCGCGGCCGACGTGACCATCACGACGCCGACCTGGACAAACGGTGCAGCCGCGAGCGTGCTGACGTGGGACATCGTGGACGCCAACGCCGTGGCGACGCTGACGGGCTACGCCTCGACGTCGGCCACCTCGTCGATCACTCAGAACGGGACAGCGCCGGGCACGGTGGAAAGCATCAACATCACGGCCGACGGCACGATCATGGCCACGTTCGGCGCCGGCCAGACCGCGGCGATTGGTCAGTTGGCGATCGCGAACTTCGTCAACGCAAAGGGCATGGTCAAGCTCGGGACGAACCGCTACGGCGAGAGCCAGGCCGCGGGTGTGCCGAGCATCGGCGTGGCCGGCACCGGCGGACGGGGAACGGTGCTCGGCAGCGCGCTCGAAGGATCGAACGTGGACATCGCGCAGGAGTTCACGCAGATGATCCTGGCTCAGCGCGGCTATCAGGCCAACGCCAAGTCGATCACGGTGTCGGACGAGCTGCTGGCCGATACGGTGAATCTGAAGAGGTAGTTCCAGAGAAGAGCTTTCTCATTTGAAAATTTGGTGATTGGGAATCTGGTGATTGATTGATGACTGATGAATTTGGTGATTGAGAATCTATTGTCGATTGCAATCTTCAATAGTTCGACAATCACCAGATTCCGCATTGACTCAATCAATCACCAAATCACCAATCACCAGATTCTCAAATGAGTACTGCAACCTCTCCATCTCATGAACCTCGAGCTCCTGACTTCGTTCCCGGACCCGCTGGCGGTCGCCACAGCCGCGGGTCCCGGGTTCGCTGCGGATCCGGAAGCGACACCGCGCGACACCTTCGCCGC
>JACQTH010000486.1 GCA_016210935.1 Acidobacteriota bacterium
ACGGCGTTCCAATTCGACGTCCAGGTCCCGCGCGACGCCGAGATCGCCAAGCCGGCCAAGCCGATCACCACCGAGTCTGGCGGCCGGCAGGAGGCCCGGCTGCCGCCTTCGCGCGCGGAGCGCGCTTCGGCGAGCCTCGCCGAAGCCTTCGGCGGAGGCGGGAAGCCGGGCGCTGCGGGTCACGATGACGAGAGCACCGACGAGCCGCAGGGACAGCAGCAGGGCCAGCGTGGCCAGGGTCCCGGCGGCCCGCCCCCGCGACCGCGGCCCAAGACGCTGCATTTCGAGTACGAGCTGGCGACGGGGAACCTCGAGCTGCTCGACGCCGACTATCGGGCGCCGCGCAAGCCGCGATGGGCGTCCATCTCACCCGACGAGAAGACGATCGTGTTCGCGCGCAATCACAACCTCTTCATGATGGACGCCGCCAGCTACGCGCTGGCCCAGAAGAAGGCCGACGATCCCGCCATCGTCGAGACGCAGCTCACCACCGACGGCGTCGAGCATTACAGCTTCGCGCGGACCATTCTCGGCGGACAGGAACAACAACAGCAGCAGCAGCAACAGCAGCAGCAGGAACAACAACAACAGGACGACCAGACTGAATCAGAGGATCGAAACCCGAACGCCCGCGTTCCGGCCATCACCGTCATCTGGTCGAAGGACTCCCAAAAATTCGCGGTGGTGCGCCGCGATCAGCGCAAGCTCGGGGAGATGTGGGTCATCAACTCGCTCGCGAAGCCGAGGCCGAAGCTGGAAACCTACCGCTATGCGATGCCGGGCGAGCCGAACGTCACGCAGCCGGAGGTCCACGTGTTCGACATCGCGTCGAAATCGCGCGTGAAGATCAACGCCGACCGGTTCAAGGATCAAACGGTGTCGATCTCGACCGCGCGCGGCCAGAACGTCGGCGGCGGGGGCGGGCAGCAGGGAGCGCCGGACCAGCCCGAACCGCAGTGGCTGAATCCCACGTCCGACAAGCTGTACTTCACGCGCACCAGCAGGGATCTGAAGCGCGTCGACGTGTGCGTGGCGAATCCGGAAACCGGCGAGGTCAAGACGCTGATCGAAGAACGGCTGAACACGTACGTCGAGACGAAGCCCCTGCGACTCGCCAACAACGGCCAGGATCTCATCCACTGGTCGGAGCGGACCGGCTGGGGTCATTACTACCTGTACGACGCGAACACCGGCGCGCTGAAGAATGCGCTGACGTCCGGCGAGTACGTCGCGACCGGTGTCGAAGGAGTCGACGACAAGACCCGAAGCGTGTTGATTACCGCGGTCGGACGTGAGCCGGGCGAGGATCCGTATTACTCCCACCTGTATCGCGTGAGCCTGGACGGCACCGGGATGAAGCTGCTGAATCCCGGCGACGCGACGCACGCCGTGAATGTGTCCGACCCTACCCGGTATTTCGTCGACAACGCGTCACGGGTCGACGCCACGCCAAGCGCTGCCTTGTACGACATGCTCGGCAACGCCATCACCAAGCTCGAGACGCCGGACCTGAGCGCCCTCCAGGAAGCGGGCTTCAAGTTCCCGGAGCCGTTCAAGGTGAAGGCGGACGATGGGATCACGGATCTGTACGGGGTGATGTACAAGCCCTTCGACTTCGATCCCACCAAGAAATACCCGATCATCCTGTTCGTCTACCCCGGACCGCAGACCGAGAGCGTCACCAAGAACTTCAATCCGCGCGCGAACAACATCTCGCTGGCGCAGTGCGGCTTCATCGTCATCGAGATCGGCAATCGCGGCGGAAACCCGCAGCGGTCGAAGTGGTATCACAACTACGGGTACGGCAACCTGCGGGACTACGGCCTGGCCGACAAGAAAGCCGCCGTCGAGCAGCTGGCGCGGCGGCACGCGTTCATCGACGTCAACCGGGTCGGCATCTGGGGCCATTCAGGCGGCGGATTCATGACCGCGGCCGCGATGCTCGTCTATCCCGATTTCTTCAAGGTGGGCGTGTCGGAGTCCGGGAACCACGAGAACAACATCTACAACAACTCGTGGAGCGAGAAGCATCACGGCGTCAAGGAGGTCACCGACAAGGATGGGAACGTCACATTCGAGTACGAGATCGAGACGAACTCACAGCTCGCGAAGAACCTGAAGGGACGCCTGCTGCTGATTCACGGCGACATGGACAACAACGTCCATCCCGCGAACACGCTGCGGCTTGCGGACGCGCTCATCAAGGCGAACAAGCGGTTCGACATGCTGTATCTGCCGGGCGTGCGCCACAGCTTCCAGCCGGTGGCGCCGTACGTGAACTGGATCCGGGCCGATTATTTCTGCCGATACCTGCTCGGGCATGCGCCGGACAGCGTCGACATCGTGGAATTGAATCGCGAGCAGGAGCAGGTGGGAGAGAAGAGGCCGAGATAGGGGAACAGTGAATTCGTGAATTGGTGAGTTGGTGAATTGGGTGACGTTGTGAGTTGGGCCGTGGCGCTTGTGCGTTCACGGCCCTTTCAGTTTGTCGGGCGCCTCGGCAGATGGCGTTATTGCATGTAGCACGTCCGCTTCGAATCCGAGATTGACAGGCCGCATCGGCGTGTTCGCCGGGATCATGACCTTCGCCGGCCTGGTATCCGGCTTCAGCCCGGTCGTCCTGACCTCATGGCCCACGGTCTCCAGGACGAAATCGTCGACCCACAGTTCGCCGGGTCCGGTCACGAGCACCCCGAACGCAATCAGGGCTGCGTCGGCAGGAACGTCAAGAACCACGGCCCATCGCGTCCAGTTCGTAGTCCCGCGAATTCGCCGCCCCGTCATGTTGTCGAAGGCGAGCGCCCGCTTGTCCGCTCCGTCGATCCGCATCCACAGCCCGGCTCCAATCACGACGTCTCGTGACTTCCCGTAGGCCCCGAGCCGAACGCGTTTCCCGCGATAGGCATCGGCTCTCACGAGCTGCATCATCGTGCCGAACACATCGGCGGGCGCATCGTGCCTCGTGCGCGAGACGATCGCGTGTCTCAGACGCCGGATCGTTGCCCCAACCAAATCAGGAGACGGCTCCGACGTCCTGAGCACACCGCTGGCGTTTCCCGCGAAGGGCGCCGACGTATCGATCCCTGTTCGGTACAGATGCGGCGCGGAACCTGTGGCTATCCACCCGCGGGGACTCATCCGCGTGCTGGCGGCCACCTGTGGCTCGATCCACACCGACCATCGGGCGGCGAGGGGCGCCGCTGCCATCAGGAGGATGGCAGCGAGGCTGACCCTGACCATCCGACCCACCGGCGCGACAGAACTCCTCTGATCGGACGTGAAGCCGGCGTTCGCGTTATCGCGGGACTCGAATCGGGTCGATGACGCGGCCGCATGAAATGCGGCAGGCGTAGGGCCGCGTTTTTCGACCGGCGCGATAAACCGATACCCCTGCTTCGACACGGTCTCGATGTAGGCCGTGCGAGGCAGCCGGCTCGAATTCGCCGGAGTGGGCGGATGCGCGGCCGTGCGAGGCATCCGGCTCGAATTCGCCGAGTGTCGCAACGCCTTTCGCACGTCCGCAACACAGCGAGTCAGCGCGGCATCGCCGACGAAGGTATCCGGCCATACCTCGTCCATCAACTGTTGTTTTGTCACCAGCCGGCCGCTGTGCTGAACCAGCACGGTGAGGACGTCGAATGTCTTCGGCGTCAGGTGGACCGGCACACCGCCGGCAAGCAGCCGCCGCTCGGCGGTTTCGAGCTGGAACGGCCCGAACAGGAAGACCTCACCAGGACGGTGCAGCACAGGTGCATCTTAGGTTGGCCCGGGCCCAGCCTCCAAGCCGGGGGGCGCGCGGCCCTCACAGGATTCTCAGAAAAATCTCAGGGAATTGTCACGACTTGATTGTCCAGGTCTGAGCATCTGGCGATCGCGATCTGATCCCGCGGATCACGAGGGGATTGTCAGGCGACAAGGGCATTGGCGGGGTGGGATCCCCGCCCTTCAGTTCTGGAGGCCAACGATGACGACGGTCATCGGAAGGTGCAGGTTTCACCCGTGGCGAAGCTCCTTCGCGTACGTTTCTCTCATGACAGCGCTGTTATTCTCTCCGGCCTCCGAAGGTGCCCTTGGAGCTCAAGGCCTTGTCAAGGTCACGCCCCTCGGCAGCCATGCCGGCGAGCTCTGCGCCCGTGACCGCGCAGTCCTGTTCGAAGACCCGACCGGCGTCCGCATCCTCTACGATCCCGGCTTCATGGTCGACGACACTGATCCGCGGCTCGGCGACGTACACGTGATCCTGCTGTCTCACGCGCACAACGACCACATCGGCAGCCGGCGCGACCGAGGCGGCACGTGCGCCGCGCCGGCCCAAGGACCCGTCAACACGAATTCCAACGTCGCCAGCATCGCCGCCGCCAAGAACGCCGTCGTCATGACGGCGACCGAGGCCAACCTGTTCCTGGGACCGAAGATTCGGACCATTCGCGGCGGCGGTGCGACGCCGGCATGTGCCACCGCCGGCCTGGAAGCGGAAACCACGGTGCCTGTGCCGGCTCCGTGCACGGCTCCAATCGGCGTCAGCGGCACGCGCAGTATCCGGCACAGCGGCGCGGCGGACGCCGTGCGCATCACGGGCATGCAGGCCGCACATCCCAGCAATGTGCCTGCGGCCCTCTTCGACCCGCCGGGCCTGCCTGCGGGAACGACCGCGTATGCCGGGCTCGCGCTCGGGTTCGTCGTGCGGTTTACCAACGGTCTCACGGCCTATCTCACCGGCGACACCGGGATGTTTGCCGACATGGAACACGTCATCGCGAAGTTCTACCGCCCCAACCTTATGGTGATCAACATCGGCCCCGGTGGAAATGGTCCAACAGCGCTCGGGCGTGAAGATGCCGTGAACGTCATTCAGCACCTGGTCAGGCCCACGACCGTCATGCCGTCGCACGTCGGCGAGCAGGCCACTTCAGACGGGGCGATGCGAAGCAACACCAGGACCGAATGGTTCGTGAGATTCGCGAGGCCATTCACGGAGGTGGTCCTGCCCGTCAGCGATGTCACACGTCACTTCGATGGCGAAGGGCGCTGCCTTGAATGCCGGTAAGGAACTGAACCTTGACCGATGTTCCAGCGGGGACCACAATCGAAAGACATGGGGAGAGTCAGGCAGAAGATTGACGTCGACGGCCGCGA
>JACQTH010000463.1 GCA_016210935.1 Acidobacteriota bacterium
AGCACGGGAACGGCGAGCAGGATCTTGAAGATCGACTCGCTGACGAACTGAATCAGCACAACCGGCCAGCACGCGGCCGTAATCACGGCCGCCCGTTTGAGCACCGACCGCAGGCTGGGCGTCGCGCGCATACCGAAGAAGTTATTCTAGGTGCAAGGTGCAAAGGTGCAAGGTGCAAGGTGCAACCCGTGACTCGGCATCCACACGTGGCACCCCGCACCTTGCGCCCCGCACCCTGCACCCTGCACCTTGCACCGTGAGGCACGGTTGACTTCCCGCATCGTTCGCATTGCGCTCGTCGGCGTGGCGTGCGCGGCGCTCGCCGTGGCTGGCGGCGTCGTCGCGCGGCGCGTCACGCTCGGCACGGATGAGGCCGATGCGTTCCAACGCCTCGAACGCCGCGTCCGCGACGAGTTCCGCTCGATTGAAACGTCACTGCGCGATGCCACGCGATCCCTGGCCGCGGGCGCCGAGCTGATTCAAAGAGCCGCCGACGACGAAGCCGCCGCCCGCACCCTCTTCGAGGCCGTCGGCATCCGGCTCCGGACCGCGCCCATCGAACGCGCCGCGCTGACCGTCTACAGCAGCGGCGCGCAACCGATCGCCTGGAGCGGCCGGCCGTCGGAACTTCCACCCGATCGCATCCTGGGACCTGACGCGTTGTTCATCGCGCCCGGCCCCCTCGGGTTGCGGATGGTCTATGTGCTGCCGGTGGTCCTCGAGAACCGGCGCGTGGCCAGCATCGCCGCCGAGCGGGTGCTCTCGGCCACGCCGGGGATCCGGGCGACGCTGCCGGACTCGTACGTGCTCGACGGGGTGCCGGTTCCGGTGATCCTGCGCGGGCGCTTCGAAGGCGCCGGTGAGGCCACCCGCAGCGGATCGTTCCTCGTGAGCGCGTCGACGGGCGAGCCGCTGCTCGAAGCCCGCATCTCGCCGGACGCGCTTCAACAGGCATTCGATTCGTGGAGGTCCGCTCTGTGGGGAATCGGGCTGACCATTGTGGCTCTCACATTGCTGGCCATCGCCATTCCACTGATTGGATGGTGGAACCGCTCGCGCACCGTCGGCGGGTGTCTGCGAGCCGGCGCCGCGATGACGGCGACCGTCATCGCCGGATGGTGGCTGCTGCGCGCCGCCTTTCCGGCCGCGTGGTTCACCCGTTTCCTTCTTGCCTCTCTCTTGCTGTCAGGTCTGGTCCTCATTGGGGGCCACGCGCTCGAACGCGCGCGGGTCGCTCGTGTCTGGCGGCGCATGGCGCGCGATCGTCCGATATGGGCGGCGCTGGCGCCCTGGATGGCCTCCGCGCTCGCCGCCCTGTCTTTCATCCTTTATCAGTACTTTCTCCGGCGACTGCTGGCCGGCAGCCGTATCGATGTCCTGCACCTGTCGCTGCATCCGTTCGATCCAGCGCGGCTGTCGGTCGTGTTTGGATTCGTCTTCCTGCACGCCGCCATCGTCTGCGCGGCATCGCTGTTGTTGATCTGGTCGTGGCTCGCGCAGCCGGCCGGCGCCGCGCCGCCACGCCGGTCCGGCCGACTGCTCGTGTCGTGGGCGGCCCCGCTTGTGATCGTGCCGGCGATCGCCCGGTGGCTGGAATGGCCCGTCGCCCTGGCGCCCACACTCGGGGTCGCGCTCGTCGTGATCGCCGGGGCGATGGTCGCTCCACGCCTGATCCCGAGATATCGCCATGCCTCCCAGGCGGCCAGGCTGGGTGCGCGGTTCGGGGTCGTGCTCCTGCCGATGCTGGCGTTCTATCCGGTCATGGTGCATTTCGCCCTGATCGCCAGACGCGACCTCGTCGAACGCGAGTTTGCGCAGCAGATCATGACGCAGCGCGAGGATCTGCAGCTCCGGGTGCGGCGCTCGCTCGAGCAGATTGACCGCATCGGAACCCTCGGCGAGCTCGTGGGCGCGCCCGCAGCCGCGCCAGGCCTCCCTGTCCCCAGCGATCACGCCTTCCGCATCTGGTCCCAGACGGATCTCGCAGCCCTTCGGCTGACATCGGCCGTCGAGCTGTACGCCCGTGACGGATCCCTGGTGTCAAGGTTCGCGCTGAACCTTCCTGAGATCACGCCGTCGGCGCAGAAATGGACGCAGGCAACCTGTGGCTGGGAGCTGTTCGAGGAAGTGTCGCCCATTGGATCGGAAGAGCGGCGTCTTCTGCACGCCGGGCGTGGCATCTGCGACTCGAGGGAGGGGGCTGAGGACGAGCCGCTCGGCGCCATCGTCGTGCACGCGATGCTCGACTACAACGCGCTGCCGTTCATCTCGTCGCAGAGCCCGTACTACGAACTGTTCCGCGGCGAT
>JACQTH010000464.1 GCA_016210935.1 Acidobacteriota bacterium
GCGCTCCAGCGGAACGAACACATTGCGGCGCCTGGTGAGAACGACCTCGACACCGCGCTCCTTCTTCAGCAGCCTTTCCAATCGCAGGGAGATGTCGAGCACCACGTCCGCTTCGGTCAATCCCCTGATCTTCGCTCCGGGGTCGCGGCCGCCGTGACCGGGATCGATCACGATGCGCGAGGCCCCGAGGCCGAGCTGGCGCGCCAGCGAATACCCCCCGCCAGGTTTCGCCACCGGCCCGAGCGGCGTGGTCACCACCGGTGGTGCGGCCGCCTTGGACGGAATGGGCGCCGGTGGTGATGGCGGAGATGGGGCGGCAGGAGTTTCAATGGCGGCCGGCTCGCTGACTGCGGGCATCTCAACGACGCGTGGCGGGAGCCTCGGCAAACCAGCCCGCGCCAGCACGTCGACCTTCAAAGGCTGCGCAGTGAGGAGCTCAGGCGCGACGGGCGGTGCGATTCGGCCCACTTCCGCGACGGCGTGCTCGCAGTCGATCACCAGGCGAAACGGCTCATACAAGGCGAAGATGCTGTAGCGCGTGATGCCTTCGGCGTCGACGACGACTCGCGTGGTCGGGCCGGGATGACGGCCGAGGCGGACCTGGGTGACGAGATCGCCGGTGTAGGTGAGAACGGCATCGACGAGTGTCGGGGCGGGGATGGTCCCCTTGAGATCGACGAATACGCGCGACGGGTTGTCGATGCGCGCCTGTTCGAACAGCACTTCGCGATCGAGTTCCATGGAGATCCGGACGGTGCCCGGCAGGAGCGTCCGGGTGATGCTGCGCAACACGACCGTGTCGGGTTGTCGAGTCGTCGCCGATGGGCCGGCCGTCGTCGAGGTGGCCGCTTGTCCGCCGGAGCCTTGGCGAAGGCGGGTGCCAGGCGGAGGTGATGTGTGCCCCGGCGGAGTCGACACGCCGAGCGTCGCCGGCGATTGCGGCGTCGGCGTCAGGAGCTGCCGCGCCGGATCCAGTTGATCGATTTGACTGCGAGCGCCTGCGACGAGCGAGCTGGTCGGGTACTCATCGATCAGCATCTTGAACAGCCGCACGGCGGTTCGTTTGTCGCGAAGATCGCCGAACCGCTCGGCCGCCAGCTTCGCGAGGGCCGCAGCCTTGAACAGCGCATCGTCGCAGTAGCCGCTCCTGGGGAACCGGCGAACGATGTCTTCGTAGGCGGCCACGACGGAGCGGAACTCGCGAAGCGCCGGCGGCCGATCGCCCGCCGCCACGGCGGTCCGAAGGGCCTCATCTTTGGCGACGGCGGATTGATACATGTCCCGCGCGGTCTGCGCCATGGCAGGGAGAGGTGCGCCGACCAGGATTCCGGACGCGACGGTTGCGATGATAAGAGGCTTTAGTTGCATGGGTGCAAGGTGCAAGGTGCAACGTGCAAAGGTGCGAGGTGCGAAGCTAGATGTCACTTGGCACCTTGCACCCTGCACCTTGCACCCGGCACCTACCTCATTTGCGAATCCACCTCGTCGAAGTACCCGCGATCGACCAGCACCTCGCGCGGCTTTGCGCCGGACGCGGCTGACACGAGCCCTTCGGCTTCCATCATGTCGACCAGTCGCGCCGCGCGACTGAATCCAATCCGCAGTCGGCGCTGCAGGTACGAGATCGAGGCCTGCCCGCTCGACACGACGATGCGGGCCGCTTCGTCGTAGAGGTCGTCCTTCTCGAATTGCAGCGCCTCCTCGCCCTTCTCCTCTGCGGTGATGGTCTCGTCGTACACCGGCCTGCCCTGTTTGCGGAGGAAGCTCGCGAGCCGGGCGCTCTCCTGCTCGGAGATGTACGGCCCGTGCAGTCGGATCAGCCGGGAGGACGCGGGCGGCAGGAACAACAGGTCGCCCTTCCCGAGCAATTGCTCGGCGCCGCTCGTGTCCAGAATCGTGCGCGAATCGACGCGCGACGAGACGCGGAACGAGACGCGCGCCGGCAGGTTCGCTTTGATGAGACCGGTGATGACGTCGACGGACGGGCGCTGCGTCGCCAGAATCAGATGAATGCCGACCGCCCGCGCCATCTGCGCCAGCCGCGCGATCGACTCTTCGACCTCGTTGCTGGCGACCATCATCAGGTCGGCCAGCTCGTCGATCACGACGACGACGTACGGGAGCGGCTTCGGCATGTCGGCGTCCTTCTTGCCTTTTTCCTCGAGCAGGTATTGAACGTTGCGGTTGTACTGCTCGATGTTCCGCACGCCCTCGGCCGCCAGCGTCTTGTACCGCTCCTCCATTTCGCGGACCGCCCATCGGAGCGCGTTCGCCGCCTGTTTCGGATCGACCACGACGGGCGTGAGCAGATGGGGGACATCCTCGTACATGCCCAGCTCGAGACGCTTCGGATCGATCAGAATCAGCCGCACGTCATCGGGCGTGGCGCGATAGAGGATGCTCGTCAGCATCGCATTGATCGCCACCGATTTGCCCGTTCCGGTCGACCCCGCGATGAGGAGATGCGGCATCCCGGCGAGATCGCTCATGAACGGCTCCCCGTGGATCGTCTTCCCCATGGCCATCGTCAGCTTCGACGCCGAACGGCGATAGGCCTCGGATTCCAGCAGGTCGCGCAATGAGATCTGCTCGCGGATCTGATTCGGCATCTGGACCCCGACGGTCGACTTGCCGGGAATGCGATCGATCAACACCGATTCGGCCTGCATCGCGAGCGACAGGTCGTCGGCCAGGCTGGTGATCTTGCTGTATTTCACGCCGGCGTCCGGCTTGAACTCGAAGGTCGTCACGACCGGCCCGGGATGGATTTGTACGACCGCGCCCTCGACCGCGAACTCCCGGCACTTCTCCTCGAGCAGGCGGGCCGCGTCCATCAGCTCGCGCTCGTCGATCTTTCGCTCGATCTTGGACGCGTCGAGCAGAGCCAGGGGCGGCAGCGTGAAGCCGTCCTTCTTTCTCTCGGCCGGGGTCTTCTGCATCGCTTCGGGCGCCGGCAGAGGCAGCGGCGGCGTCAGGACGGCTACGCGCTCCCGCCTGATCGACGAGGCGGGGCGTTCCGGGACTGCAGGAATCTCCGAAGATCCGCCGCCGTTTCTGGGAGCCACCGGCCTGGCGCCCGCCGCAATGACCGATGCACGCGGCGGGTTCGCGTCGGGCACGCGGAGCGCAGCCGCTGCCGGCGACCGCTCCTTCTCGGCTTTCGCCGCGCTCTCAGAGGCTTTCCTCGCGTGCTTCGCGATGACTTCGCGCCGCTGGCGCTCGCGACGCCGCTCGTCGCGCCACGCCCGGAAGCTCGCGAGTCCCCGGGAGAAGAGGTCCCTGGCCGCCTCCATGACGGACGCGAACAGGCGGCCGAAGGAGAACTGACTGACGAGAATGACCGAGAGGAAGAGCAGCGTGAGGATGACAATGATCGAGCCGATCCGATTGAGATACGTCGAGAACTCCGCCGCGAGCCACTCGCCGACGTACCCGCCCGCTCTGAAGTCCCTGCCGGCGAGGCCGACGGTTCCGAACGCGAGGCTCAGCAGCGATGACAGACAACTGAAGAGAACGGCCACCCCGACCATCTTCGTGTAGATGGCGTCGAACGCGCGGCACCAGAAATACTGCCAGCCGATGACGGCGAGGACCGCCGGAATGACATACGACGCGTAGCCGACGAGTTGAAACGAGAGCTCCGAGAGAAACGCGCCGACGCGCCCGATGAAGTTGGCGGGCGCGCGATCGCCGGCTGCGTCGTACGTGTTGAAGAACCAGGCAGGATCGGACGGATCGTAGGTCGCCAGGGCGACCAGCCAGATGAGCGCCGCGCCAAAGAGCGCGACCCCCACGATCTCGCTGACGCGCCGCGACACGGTCGAAGATCCGGCCATAGGGTCGAGCCTCAGATTTCCATGACGATCGGCAGCACCAGCGGCCGCCGGCCCGACTTCTTGCGAAAGAACCGCCGCAGCTCGACCCGGACTTTTTCCTTGATCAATCCATGGTCGGTCCGTTCCTCGACGCTGGCGGTCTCAATAACGTCCGTCACGATCCCGGGGGCCTGGCGCAACAGATCGTCGGTGTTGGGATCGACCGCCAGGCCGCGGGGCACGATGTCCGGCGCGCTTTCGAGCGCTCCCGTCTGCTTGTTGATGGCCATGACCGCGACGATGAGGCCGTCCTCCGACAGATGACGGCGATCCCGCAGCACTTCGTCCGCAACCTCGCCGATCCGCGTGCCGTCGATGAACACCCGGCCCGCAGGCACTTTGTCCGCGATGCGGGCCCCGGTTTCGTCGAAGCGGATCAGGTCTCCGTTGTCGGGGACGAGCACCTCGCTGCGCCGTGAGCCGGCGCGCACCATCCGTTGCGCGATGCGCGCGTGTCGCGACCGCTGCCGGTACTCGCCGTGAATCGGGACGAAGTCCCGCGGCCGCACCAGCGACACCATCAGCTTCAGCTCCTCCTCGGCGCCGTGCCCTGAC
>JACQTH010000472.1 GCA_016210935.1 Acidobacteriota bacterium
GAACTCAAAGGATCGCTCAACGAGGAGCAGATTCTCGACAAGCCGACGCTGAACCCCGGCAGCTTCCTGTCGCTGGCGGAAATCTTCGCGGGATTCCAGGAAAACCCGACCAGCGGGCAGAACAATCCGACCGCCTCGTCCGGATCGTCCATCAACTTCAACGGCACGGGCACGCGCGGATCCACGTTCCAGATCAACGGCGTGAACAACGACGACGCGTCGGAGAACCAGCACCGGCAGGGCGTCTCGCTGTCGACCATCAAGGAGTTCCAGGTCCTCACGAACAACTTCACCGCGGAGTTCGGTCGCGGCTACGGCGCTGTCGTGCTGGTGCAGACGAAGTCCGGAACGAACCAGCTGCACGGTGACGCGTACGAATTCCGCCAGGACAGCGACCTGAACGCCAAGCGGCGCTTCGCGCTGGTCAAGCCGACGAACAGCCGCGATCAGTACGGCGGGACCATCGGGTTTCCGATTCGCCGGAATCAGCTGTTCGGATTCGTGAGCTTCGACAAGACCGCCTCGCGCGGCAATTCGAACTACGCGCGCGACTTGTTCCTGCCCGAGGAGCTGGCGGCGCCCAGACTCACACGCGGAAACGACACGCCGGAAAACCGCGCGTTCATCGAATCGGTGCTCAAGCGGTTTCCCTCGAGCGCGACGCCGAACGACCCTCGCAGCAATCGCACGTACGCCACCGTTCTCAAATTCGATTTCCCCGACCAAGACCATTCCGGCCGGCTCGACTGGCAGCGGCGAGCCGACCACATCTACGGGCGCTATCAATACACACGACAGCAGCGGACACCGGAGGACGTGATCATTGGCGAGCAGGCGACCCAGAACAACCGGCAGCAGAACATGGGGGTCACCTGGACGCGGGTTTTTTCCTCGTCGATACTCGGCGAATTCCGCTACGGGTTGGGGCTTCGCAACACGCGCGTGGACATCGGAGCGGGGAACGATACGCCGATCGTCCGCTTCAATCAGTCGCCGGTCGCCTCGACGACCTTGGGGAGTGCAGGGAACTTCCCGATCCACCGCGATCAGACGGACAACCAGTTCGTGTACAACCTCTCTGTGCTCTTCGGGAGGAAGCACACGCTCAAGACGGGCGCCGATGTCCGCCGGCAGCGGCTCGACGATCTGGCCGACGATTTCTCCCGGGGCTTCTGGACGTTCAACTCGACCTGCGGCGGCATCACGTATCCGTCCTCGTATGCCGCGTTCCTGGACGGCTGCGTCTTTTCGTACCGAAAAGCCTGGGGACCCTTCTTCCTCGAGAACCGGATTCGCGAGTACAACTTCTACGCGGAAGACAACTGGCGCATCCGGCCGGACCTGACGCTCAACCTCGGCGTGCGCTACGAATACGTGTCGGCGCCTTTCGAGGTTGAAGATCGCGTCGATTACGTCTTCGGCGACGACACGGACAACGTGCAGCCGCGTCTGGCCGTCGCGTACACGCCGCAGTCGGACGGCTGGCTGCGGTGGCTCTCGGGGGCGCGTCGAGGCGATGCGTCGATTCGTGGAGGCTATGGCCTGCACCACGGCCGGATCTTCCAGTCGGTGTTCTCGCAGGGTGGCGCCAACGTCCGGTCGAATCCGCCGAACGCCATCAGCCGCACCTTCACGACGCAGCCGAATATCCTGAACGTCTCCGATCCGACGCTCGGGTTCGTGTTCGTGCCCGGTCCTCAGACGGCACGGCACTCCATCACGCTGCCGAATCCTGATCTGGAGATGCCCTCGACCCACCAGTGGAACGTGACCTACGAGCGGAAGATTCCGTTCAACTCGACGCTCCGCCTGAGCTACACGGGCAATCGCGGCAAGGGGTTGCTGCGCTACACGCTCGACAATCTACCCGTATCTCCGCTCGCCGGCGGCATCGTGGTCGTCAACCACCCGAACAACGCGCCGGCCGCAGGCTTCCCCGATCTGCGGGGGAAGCGAATCGATCGCGTCGCCGCGGACATCCAGTGCGCCGGAACGGGCACGCTGCCGGGAGTCAACCCGACTGCCGCGTGTCCCAACATCGTCCCAATCGCCGACAATGAGATCAGCCTGAGGGTGCCGCGGACGAACGAGCGCCGCCCCGATCCGCGCTACACCACAAACCTGCTCGTGAGCAACGGCGCCGAGAGCTGGTACGACGGCTTGCAGATTGAATGGATCAAGCGTCTGAGCGGCGGCCTGCATTTCCAGGTGGCCTACACGCGAAGCGAATCCACCGACACCACGTCGGAGGCAACCTTCGTCGGGGCGGGAGATTCGAACCAGCAAGGCCCGAATACGCGGTACGCGCGCGGTTATGGGCGCTTCCACACCCCGCATCGCCTCACCATCAACGGCAGCTACCTGCTGCCGTTTTTCGCCGGCCGCCGCGATGCCGCCGGTCTGGTGCTTGGCGGATGGCAGATCTCGGGAGTGCTCAGGCTGGCCTCCGGGACGCCCTTCACCGTGACGCAGCCCGGCGTCGACCTCAACTTCGACGGGTTTTCCGAGTCGAGGCCCGTGATTCTCGACCGCTCGATTCTCGGCAACTCGGTGGATCATCCCGATCGGTCGCAGCAGCAGCTTCCCGCGAGCGCGTTCCGCCGCGCGGCGATCGGCGATGAATTCGAGGCTCTCGTCGGCCGCAACACGTTCTTCGCTGACGGCCTGAACGTGCTGGACCTCGGCATCTACAAGACGTTCCGGATGCCGACGCGAGGGCATCTGCTCTCCTTGCGGTTCGAGATGTACAACGCGTTCAACACGGTCCAGTACGGGTTCCCTACGACAGACATCACGAGCTC
>JACQTH010000470.1 GCA_016210935.1 Acidobacteriota bacterium
CCGCGCCAGCCTCGCGCCTGCGCCCAACAGGACCGAGAACCGGGCGCCTGATATCTTGGCGGCGCGATCGAAATCGAGAATGCCGAGCGCCGGCCCGAGCTCCCAGTGGGCCTTTGGCGAAAAGTCGAAGTCGCGGGGGGTGCCCCATTTCCGCACCTCGACGTTTCCTTCGGATCCCGTGCCTTCGGGCACGCTCTCATGCGGGAGATTGGGGAGCCGCAGGAGCAATCCGCGACGCTCCGCTTCGAGACCCTCGAGCTGGGACTCCAGCTCCTTGATCTGGTCGCCGAGCGTCTGCGACTCCATCACAAGCGCCTGCGCGTCCTCACCCTCCTTTTTCGCCTGGGCGATCCGTTCGCTCAGGTCTTTCCTGGCGCGTCGGCTCTCTTCGACGCGAGGAATGAGCGCTCGGCGATCTCCGTCCAGATCTGCCACCCGCTGCAGCTCGCGGTCGAACGCGCCGCCGCGCAGGGCCAAGCGGTCCTGCACGAACCTGAACCGATCGCGGACCAAAGACGGATCGAGCATAGGGGTTGATCCTATATCCTAGTGTCCGTGACCGACGAGCCAAACGCCGTCCGAAAAGCGGTTTTTCCCGTTGCCGGCCTCGGTACCCGCTTTCTTCCAGCGACCAAGGCGCAGCCGAAAGAGATGCTGCCGCTCGTCGACAAACCGATCATCCAGTACAGCGTCGAAGAGGCGGTCGCGGCCGGCGTCTCGAACATCATCCTGGTCACCGGCCGGGGAAAGAACGCGATCGAGGACCACTTCGACGTCTCGATCGAGCTCGAAACGTTTCTCGAGTCGCGCGGCAAGACGGACCTCCTGGCGGAGATCAGGAAAATCTCGAACCTGATCAACTTTGCGTACGTGCGGCAGGGTGAACCGCTGGGCCTGGGCCATGCGGTGCTGGTGGCGCGCGAGCTGGTGGGCGCCGAGCCGTTCGCCGTCATTCTGGGCGACGATGTGATCGATGCGGACCCGCCGGCGATCGGCCAGATGATCCAGATGTTCCGGCTGGTGAACGGACCGGTGCTGGCGGTGGAGCGCGTCCCTGAAGAGAGCGTGTCCAGCTACGGCATCGTCGACATCGAGACGGAGCCGATCGGGCCGCGGCTGTTTCAGGTCCGCGGTCTGGTCGAAAAGCCGCGCCGCGAAGAGGCTCGGTCGAATCTGGCGATCATCGGGCGCTACATTCTGACGCCGGATATCTTTCCGATTCTCGCGGCGACCCGGGAGGATCGGACCGGCGAAATCCAGCTGACGAACGGCCTCCGGCAGCTGCTCGAGAAGCGCCCGATCTACGCGTACGAGGTGGACGGCACGCGGCACGACACCGGCAACAAGCTGGGTTTTCTCAAAGCGGTGACCTATTTCGCCCTGAAGCGGCCGGATCTTGGGGACGCGTTCCGGCAGTATCTGGAAGAAATCATCGCGAAAGCGCCGGTGGGGTAAGAGAGTGAGCAGTTCCCTCTGCCCACCGCCCACTGCCTACTCTTTCGACGACCTGCTCTTCGATGACTCCGCCGAGGAGCTGGACGATCTCGCCGTCGAATTTTCAGCGGAGGAAGGGCCCTTGGCCGCCTCTCCCGCCGCGGCCTCCGGTTTGGCTTCTTTCGCGGCTGTCGCTTCTTTCCCTTCTCTGGCTTCTTTGCCCGCCTCGGCGCCGTCGCGCGCGCGCGCCTTGTCCTTGGCGGCGTAGTCGGTGACGTACCAACCGGTTCCCTTGAACTGAATCGCGGGCGAAGAAACCAGCTTGCGGACAGGGCCACGGCCGCACGACAGACAGATTTCCTGCGGTGGATCGGAGAAGCGTTGGATCAATTCAAACCTTCGTCCACACGCTTCACATTCGTACTCGTACAGAGGCATCTGTTGTTTGAGTTTACGGCGAGCGTTCGAGACCGGTCAATTCAGCAGCTCACCGTGGTCGTCGTCCCCGAGCATCAGGCGGCGATGGATCCAGAACGGCGCGGTGCCGTTCGCCAGCAGCGTGTCGTGGAATTCTCGAAGGGAGAATCGTCCTCCTTGCCTGGCCTTCCAGTCGGCGCGCAGTTTGAGCAGCATCAGCTTCCCGGCCGTATACACCAGATACGTCGGATCGAACGTGCCGCGCTCGGCTTCCCGGCGCGCGCTTCCCTCCTCCATGTACGCCTGATCCCGGAACAGCCGCATCCCCTGTTCGACGGACAGATCCTCGGCGTGCAGCCGGATCGCCACCACGAAGCGGGCGAGCCGCACGAGTGCCTCCGCGAGCTGGCCGAGACGCAGCGTCTCGTCCTCACGCGCGAAGCCCGCCTCCACCATCATCTGTTCGCAATAGTGCGCCCAGCCTTCGACGAAGGACGTGGGCGAGAACATCAGCGACTTGCGGGCCTTCGATTCAACCCGCCGCAGATGTTGGTAGTGCAGAAAATGGCCCGGATAGACCTCATGAATGGAGATCGCCCAGAGGGTCGGGTAGTTGAAGTCGCGCAGGTGCTCCTCCTGGCGATCGGGCGGCCAGGACTTGTCGACATCCGTGAGGTAGTAGAAGGCGCGCGCCGGCTTGGTCTCGAACGGCCCGGGCGTCCACATGCTCGCAAAGGCCCACCGATAGAAATCCGGCGTCGGCGCGACCACGACGGGTTCGGCGGGCGGCAGCGAAATAAGGTCACGCTCCGCGACGAATGCGGCGAGATCGGACAGCTGTTGCTGGGCCACGCGAACGAGCTCGCCGGGTTTCGGGTGATGCGCCTTCGTTCGGCTCCACGCTTCGAGCGGATCGCCACCGTTGGTCCGGCCCACCACGCGGCGAAACTCCTCCTGGGTCGCTGCCAGCTCGCGCTCGGCGATCGCCAGCAGTTTGTCGAGGCCGAGCGACACGCCTTCCTCAAGCGTCAGTTTCCGCGCCAGGCGACCTTCGCCTAACCTGAAGGAGGCCCTGGCGCGCGGGCGCAGATCGGTATCCAGATAGTCGATGTATTTGCGGAAGGCCTCGCACGCATCGGCCGACGCGTCGGCCAGATCGCTCAACAGGCGCAGATCGTCCACTTCGGCAATGGCGCGCGGCAGATCCTCTTCGACGAACTTCAGCGTCCCCTTCATCGTCTCGATGCCGATCTTCACGTAGATCGCGGGAGGATCCTTGATGTTGTCGCGCGCGGCCTGAATGAGGCGCGCCGCCTGACGCAGCTTCGAGAGCAGA
Source organism: Acidobacteriota bacterium (assembly GCA_016210935.1). Taxonomy (GTDB): domain Bacteria; phylum Acidobacteriota; class Vicinamibacteria; order Vicinamibacterales; family JACQTH01; genus JACQTH01. The sequence continues at coordinate 3,188 of JACQTH010000470.1, forward strand.
CGCCGCGCGCGCTCTTCCGCGGGCGCATACGTGAAAATGGCCTGGCCGGCCAGGCTCGTCGACACCACGTCCGCGTAGAACTGGGGGCTGCGCTCCCAGGTCCTGACTTCCTCCAGCTCGAACAATCGCGCCTGGACGTTGGCGGCGATCATCGGTTGCTCGAGCCGCTCGGCGCCGGTGAGAGAGGCTTCGCCGATGTCGGCGAGCCGGCGTGCGAACCCGGAGAGCGACCGCACCTGATCCTCAATCGCCGGCCGGGAAAAATCTTCTAGGAGATCGTCGTGGAGATGAACGCCGTCCAGGGTCGCCTGCGTCGGGTACGTCTCGTGAAGGAACGAGAGGTAGTCGTCGACGAAGTGGGGAAAGGGTTCTGATCCAAACATCCGCTGGGGCTGGGTCCGCGGCTGAGATTCACTTGGAGCCGATGACTCCGGACACGCAATGGTACATGATCTGGCGGGTCCGATGCCGGGCACGCTCTATGTGGTCGCCACGCCAATCGGCAACCTGGAAGACATCACGTTCCGGGCCGTTCGAATCTTGCGCGAGGTGGATCTCATCGCGGCCGAGGACACGCGCCGGACTTCACTGCTGCTGCGGCATCACCACGTCGAGACGCCGGTCACGAGCTTTCACGAGCACAACGAGCGCCAGAAGCTCCCGCACCTGCTCAGCCGTCTGCGGTCCGGCGCCAGCCTCGCCGTCGTCTCCGACGCCGGCACGCCGGCCGTATCGGATCCAGGCTACCGGCTCGTGAGAGCCTGCCTCGACGAGCGGATCCGCGTCTCTCCGATCCCCGGCCCGAGCGCGCCCATCACCGCCCTTGTCGCTTCGGGTCTTCCGACCGATTCATTTGTGTTTCTTGGCTATCCACCCGCACGACAGCAGGCTCGCATGAGATGGCTAAATGACCTAAAAGATCGGCCTGAAACCCTCTTGATGTTTGAGGCACCTCATAGAATTCGTGCAACCCTTGCCGATTCGCTCAGTATTTTGGGCGACCGACACATTTGCGTGGCCAGAGAACTCACCAAGCTCCATGAAGAGCTCCTGACTGGGCCGATTTCGGAGATCCTGATGCGCCTACCCGAGGCGCGCGGTGAATTCACCCTTGTGATGCAGGGGGCCGAGCATGACCAAGAAGTGCGAGTAGATGTTTCAGATGACCAGATTGCCACAGAGATTGGGCTGATGACAAAAGATGAACGGCTCAGTAGACGCGACGCAGCGAGGCGGCTGGCCCGCAAATATGGGCTGTCGCCCAATGAAATTTATGCTCGGGCCCAACGAGCGGCGAGATGACCAAGGCTTGGAGCGAGACCGACAAACGGAGAGCTTGTGATAGGTGTGTTGACCTATTGTAGCGGTGCCGCATCTTCACTGCGAGGCCGAGCCGTAGACGACCGGCCGGTCGCTTGACCACTAAAGACGCTTTTGTTAACGTAGCGCCGCCTCGCCCCTTGACAGACCGCTCAACGCGGCCTGTGACGCTGGCGTTCCGACGGGCATCAACGCGGGACCAGCCTTCATGGCCAAGCAGAGACGGGCTTCCGCCCGTCCCACGAAAAGGAAACCGGCACCTTCTCCAACGCGCGCGGTCGTAGGGGGGACACCCCAATTCAGGCCCGCCCCGCCACTCCCGCCAAAGCGCTCAGCGTTTCCCGACGCGGTACAGGCGTACGAACGAGGGCTTCGGGCTCTTCAGCAGCGCCGATTCGCAGAGGCGGCCGAGTCGTTTCAGACCGTTCTGGAGCGGTTTCCGGAGGAAAAGGAGCTGCATGAGCGCGCGCGCCTCTACCTAAACGTCTGCCTCCGACAGATGAAGCCACCCGACCCCACGCCGCAGAACGCGGACGAACGGGTGTATGCTGCCACACTAGCCATCAACGACGCCCGGTACGATGACGGCGTGGCGCAGCTCGAGGCGGTGCTTCGCGAGGTCCCGAATCACGACTACGCCCGCTATATGCTGGGGGTCGCCGAAGCGCAGCGCGGCAACGCCCGCGCGGCGATCGAGCATCTCCGGCGTGCCTTCGAGCTCAACTCCGAGAACCTTGGTCAGGCGCGCCGCGATCCCGATCTCGATCGCCTGCGGCAGGATGAAGGTTTCCGGCAGCTCCTCGACAGCCTCACGCCGATTCGCCGGGAGCGCCGGACAGGCGGCCGATCGCGGACATCTCGCTGATGGCGTCTTTCATGCGCGGCTTCCGCCGTTAGCGGTTCGACGCGATTGGCCTGAAATTTGGTCGATTGCACGGATGCGCGGCGGAAGATCTTCCAGCTGAAGCCGGAAGCCACGGCTCATGTCAGACCTCCACATCGTTCTGCTGGCCGCAGGCAAAGGCACGCGGATGAAATCCGCGACGCCCAAAGTCCTCCACAAAGTGGCCGGGCTGCCGATGATCGACCGTGTGC
>JACQTH010000487.1 GCA_016210935.1 Acidobacteriota bacterium
CTTTCCTGAGTTTCGTGTCGCGCTGCTTCACGGCCGCATGAAGCAGGACGCGAAGGATCGCGTGATGCGGGCCTTTGCCGCCGGTGAGATTCAGCTCCTCGTCTCGACCACCGTCGTCGAGGTCGGTATCGATGTCGCGAACGCGTCACTCATGGTGGTCGAGCATGCGGAGCGCTTTGGGTTGGCGCAGCTCCATCAGTTGCGGGGCCGCGTGGGGCGCGGGGCGCAGCAGTCGTACTGCATCATGATCTACCAGGCGCCGCTTTCGGATCAGGCGCGCGAACGGCTGAAAGCCGTGGCGGCGACGACCGACGGGTTTCAGCTCGCCGAAACGGATCTGCAGCTTCGCGGCCCCGGAGATTTCTTCGGCACGCGGCAGGCGGGGATCCCGACCCTGAGAGCCGGCGATCTCATGAGAGATTTCTCGCTGTTGGACGAAGCGCGTCAGGCGGCGCTGGAGTGGATCGCGCGCGGCTCGGATCGCGAGGGCATCGTCGCCTTCGTGCGTGAGAGCTGGGAGACGCGCTTTGGACTGGTGGGTGTCGGATAGGCGCCGCACTCAGCGGATCGTTCTGGCGAATCACCGCGGCGAGCGCGAGCGAGCCGTGGGAGGCGGCGGGGGTGGGGCCCCGCCGCACACTAAGTAATGCGCGTGATTGCGGGGCAGTTCAAGGGGCGCCGGCTGAAGGCGCCGCGCTTTGAAGGCCTGCGTCCGACCTCGGACCAGCTTCGCGAGACGTTGTTCAACATCCTCGCGCCCCACGTCGCGGGATCGACCGTGCTGGATGGTTTTGCCGGAACAGGTGCCGTGGGAATCGAGGCGCTGAGCCGCGGGGCGCGCCACGTCACATTCGTCGAGCGCGATCCGCGCGCGTTGAAACTGATCGCGCGCAATCTCGACGCCTGCGGGATCGTCGGCGGCTATAGTATCATCCGGGGATCGGTGATGCGCGCGTCGTCTTTGCTGATCGGTGAATCGTTCGACATCGTGGTGCTCGATCCTCCGTACGACATCGAGGATCTGTCGGCCGTCGTGTCGGCGGTCGCGCCGCTCGTCGCCGAAGCTGGGACCGTCGTGCTCGAGCATGCACGGCGGCGGCATGCGCCTACGGATGCCGGACCTCTGGTCCGACGCCGGGACGTTCGGTCAGGCGACAGCGCGCTGACGTTCTACGCCGCCGCCGCATGACCGTGGACGCTGTGCCTTCACCGGTGCGACCTTCGAGCGGTGTGCAGCTCGCCGTCTATCCCGGCTCGTTCGATCCGATTCATAACGGTCACGTCGACATCATCCTGCGCGGCGCCCGTCTGTTCGATCGGATTGTGGTCGCGCTGCTGCGAAACGCCGAGAAGGTCCCGCTCTTCAGCATCGAGGAGCGGATTGACCTGATGCGCGAGGTCTTTCGCAGTCAGCCGAACGTCGAAATCGACGCCTTCGACGGGCTGCTGGTGGATTACGCGCGCCAGAAGCACGCCAGCGTGATCGTGCGCGGCCTTCGCGCCGTCTCGGACTTCGAATTCGAGTTCCAGTTGGCGCTGATGAACAGGCGGCTCAGCCCCGAAATCGAAACCGTCTTCATGATGCCCGCCGAGCCGTACACCTATACGAGCTCCCGATTGATCAAGGAAGTCTTTGCGCTTGGCGGTGTGGTGAGCGGTCTCGTTCCGGAAACGGTCGAGCGCCGGCTGCGCGAGAAGCGGGCAGGAGGAACCTAGGTGAGCAAACCCCGGTTGGCGGAACGCATGGGAAGAGTCGTGACCTCCAGCACGATGCAGGTGGCGCTCGAGGCGGATCGGCTGATTCGCCAGGGCGTGGACGTCGTCGATCTCGGCGCCGGCGAGCCCGACTTTCCGACGCCGCCGCACGTCAAGACGGCGGCGGTGATGGCAATCGAGCAGGATTTCACGAAGTACACGCCCGTTGCGGGGATCCCGGAACTGAAACAGGCGGTCTGCGATCGGTATCGACAGGACTACGGCGTTCGATACGACCCCTCAGAGGTCATCGTCACCGCAGGCGGCAAGCAGGCGCTGTTCAACGC
>JACQTH010000479.1 GCA_016210935.1 Acidobacteriota bacterium
ATTGAATAAAGCCTCGTGATCTCTAGCGAATCGGCGCTGGTCGGTTTGAGGCGCAGCTTCGCTAGAGACCTACGTGGAACGAAGAATACGCGCGGAGCTCATCTGCGTCAATTGGCCTCGGCCAACCGGACTTGCGACTCTGGCTCTCCGCAAAAGCTCCGACGATCCCGATATCGAGTGCTGCGAGTGACCAACTCGGGTTAGTGTTCCACGTGAAACACCTCGGCGCTCCGCGCCGAGTGGCTGGATGCGATGGCCGGCTGGCGCTTCCTCAAGATGAGCAACCGGCTGGACAAGGAATCCACGAGCGGAATCGCCGCTTCCACCTCAAACGGCAGGGCAGTTGGAGTCGACGCTTCCTTTCCGGCGGCTTGAAACAACAAGAGCCGACCGCCAGGCTTCAAAAACGCCTGGAAGCCCGCCAGCGTTCGCGGCTCGATTCGTACTGCTCGAATCGAGACAGCATCGTGAGCCTCGTGAAGATCCGGTCGGGTCAACAACTCTTCGAACCGCGACGATTCCACTGACACATTCGACAGACCGAGGTGCCTTACAGCTTCCCTGAGGAACGCCGCCTTCCGGGTCTTTGACTCGACCAGCACCACTTCGAGACCTTCCCCGACCGCCAGCCGAAGCGGAATGGCCGGGGACCCACCACCTGAGCCAATATCAAGCAGTCGTCCGGATGAAAACGGCAGAACGCGAGCTGCGACCAATGGCTCGAGGAGCAGCCGGTCGATTGTCTCGTCCGGATTCGACTGGTAGGAAAGCGCAGTGAGATTAATCTTCTGGTTCCACAGGAGCAAGAGCGCGAGGTACGTCTCCAGAGCCTCCATCAGGTCTGGCGGAACACCCAGCCCGATACGCGCCGCGCGTCTCTTCAAACGCGCCTGAAACTCCCGGGACTTCAGCATGGCCGCTGTTCGAAGCTTCGTGCATCGAACCGGAGAAATCAAGCTTGAATGGCGGGGACCGCCGCTCCTCGCGTTGACTCCGGTGGAGACGAAGCCCTCCGATCCAGATAGACCGACAGGACCGCGACCGCCGCCGGCGTGATGCCGGGGACTCGCCCAGCCTGCCCAAGCGTCTCAGGACGGACTTCTTGCAGCCGCTGAATCGCCTCCCGAGTCAACCCCGGTATGGCGTAGTAGTCGAACGAAGGCGGTATGCGGCGTGATTCCTCCCTGGACACACGCGCGACTTCCGCCGTCTGCCGTTGCACATAGCCCGCGTACTTGACTGCCGTTTCAACGCTCGCGACGTCCAGCTCGAAGGCGGTCTTCGAGAGATCCAGCTCGATTTCTCGCGCCAGATCGATCAGCCGTACCTCAGGTTGTCGGAGGCAAACGCTCGCCCGCGCGCGCTGCCCGTTCGGTCCCCGGGCGGTCACGCGGTCCAGCGTTTCCAGATTCTTCTCATACCGCGCCCGGCGTGACACGAATCGCTCCCACTGCTCGTCACCAACCAACCCGGCTTCACGTCCCAGCGGCGTCAGGCGGAGATCGGCGTTATCGATGCGAAGCAGGAGGCGGTATTCCGCCCGCGACGTGAACATCCGGTACGGTTCCAGACATCCCTTTGTAATCAGGTCATCGATCAGCACGCCGATGTATGCCTGATGTCGCCCGAACTGCAGGGAAGGCCGACGGAGAATTCCAAGGGCGGCATTCAAGCCCGCCATCAGTCCCTGCGCAGCCGCTTCTTCATAACCCGATGTCCCATTCACCTGACCCGCGAGGTACAGCCCATCGACACGCTTCGCTTCCAACGTGTCTTTCAACTCCGTCGGCTGAATGAAGTCGTATTCGACCGCGTAAGCCGGCCGAATCATCTCGGCGTCTTCGAGACCAGGAAGCGCGTGGACCAGCTCGAGCTGCACATCGCGCGGAAGGCTCATCGAGAACCCGTTGACGTAGATTTCGTCCACGTCCACGCCTTCGGGCTCCAGAAAAATCTGATGACGATCCTTCTGCGGAAATCGAATGACCTTGTCTTCGAGGGAAGGACAGTAGCGCGGGCCGATTCCTTGGATTTGTCCGTTGAACAGCGGCGATTTGTCGATGTTGGCACGCACCAGATTGTGGACCCGATCCGTTGTGTGAAGCAGGAAACAGCTAATCTGCGTTCGCTCGATGCTCTCCGTCGAAAACGAAAATGGCGTGGGCGGTTCGTCTCCACGTTCCTCCGCAAAGGCGCCACGCGTCACCCCGCCCGAAAAATCAATGCTGCGCCGGTGGAGCCTGGGCGGAGTGCCAGTCTTCAGTCGGCCCCACCGAAATCCGAAGGCTTTCAGCGATTCGGCGAGCTGTTCAGATGGTGGCTCACCGACGCGACCCGCCCGAACCTGTTCCGGACCGATGTGGATCAGCCCATTCAAAAACGTTCCCGTGGTGATCACAACCGCGCGGCACCCCAGCGTCGATCCGTCTTCCATCAGAACGCCGGCGATTCGCCCCCCTTGCGTCACCAGCGCCCCGACCTTTCCATATCGCCAATGAATTCGCGGCTCCCGATCCAGCGACTGCCTCACCCACCGTGCGTACCGCTTCTTGTCTGCCTGGGCGCGGGGCGACCACACGGCAGGTCCGCGGCTGCGATTCAGCACCCGAAACTGAATGCCCGTCTCATCAATCGCGCGCCCCATCAGGCCGCCCAGCGCGTCGATCTCCCGGACAAGATGGCCCTTGGCCGTGCCACCAACAGCGGGATTGCAAGGCATCAGAGCGACCGTATCCGCTGAGATTGTGCACAGGGCCACTTCGCACCCCAGCCTCGCTGCCGCAAACGCCCCCTCGCATCCGGCGTGGCCGGCCCCGATCACAACAACATCAAATGTCTCAATCATTTACCGATGCAGAATCGTTCGAAGATATGGCGGAGCGTGTCCTCCGATGTGCGGTGACCGGTGATTTCTTCGAGGGCGCTTTTGGCGTCCTGAAGTTCGACCAGAATCAGCTCCTCCGCTTCAGGAATAGGTCTGTTGACCATATCCGTGCCTCGCTCGAGTGCCTCGCTCGCTCGCTCGAGCAGGGCAATGTGCCGGATGTTGCTCACGGCCACTTCGTCTCGCACGGGGTCGTGCTCCGACAGGGCCTCGGCGACCTGACCACGGAGCGCCTCCAGATTGTGCGCCGTGTGAAGGGACACCTCAATGGCGCCGTTCCCGCATCCGAGATCCTCCAACGGCCAGGCCGCTGGCAGATCGGTCTTGTTGACGACAAGCAAGTGCGGCGCAGACGAGAGCTGAGTAAGGAGCGCGTGGTCGTCGACATCGAGCGGCCGCGATCGATCCAGCATCAGGATCGCAAAATCAGCCACACCGGCGGCGCCGCGCGCCCGCCGAACGCCTTCGCGCTCGATTTGATCGACCGTTTCACGAATCCCGGCCGTGTCGACCAGCGTCATGACCAGGCCGTTGAGATCCGCCCGCTCGGTGACCAGATCCCTCGTCGTGCCGGGCTGCGGGGTCACGATCGCCCGGTCGGCGCCGACGAGATAGTTGAACAGACTGGACTTGCCGACGTTCGGCTTCCCCACGATGGCGACGTGCCGGCCTTCTCGAATCAAGCGGCCGCGACGCCCGTCGCCCAGAAGCGCGTCGACCGACGCCCGCAGATCGCGGAGTTCACGCGACGCTTCCGCTCGATCCACGAAGTGAAATCCTTCTTCCGGGAAATCAATGGAGGCTTCCAGTCGTGCGACCAGATCGAAAAGGCCCGCGTCGATCTGCCGAATGCGCTGCGTCAGCGTTCCGTCGAGCTGGTCGAAGGCCACGCGCGCCTGAAGAGGTGTGACCGCGTCGACCAGATCGGCCACGGCTTCTGCCTGGATCAGATCGATTCGACCGTTGAGGAACGCGCGCAGCGTGAACTCGCCCGGCTCGGCGAGGCGCGCGCCACGTGTCATGGCAAGCGACACAATCTCCCGCAGGATGACGGGGCTTCCATGGGCGCTCATCTCGACGACATCCTCGCCCGTATAGGAATGCGGGGCCGGAAAGAAGATCGCGATCACCTGATCCAGATAGGTTCGCGAACCCGAACTGTCCCGAATGACTCGTGTCAGCGTGGCGTGTCTCGGTGCGAGCGATGTTGCGACCTCGAGCATGGAACAGGCGACGCGCATCACATCCGGCCCGCTGACCCGAACCACACCAATCCCTCCGCGTCCTGGAGGCGTCGCGATCGCGACGATGGTGTCGGTTATCGAGAACACGATTCACCAATTATCCGACAATCAGCTCGGGAGCCATCTCGGCCGTCCTGGAGCAGGCGACCGGCGCCGGGCATCTGGCGTCGCGACGCGTCGAGCCACGGCGACCAATCAACAACGATCTGAAAACGCGCGGGCGGCTGAGGGGACCCGCGAGCAGGAGCGCCGAGCGGATATCAGCTCCTTGCGCGCTTTTCACGGAGCGGCGTTTGCGAAGCAAACGCTGACGGCGCGACCCTCGCGGTTAGGCGGCCGGTAGCGGCCGTCCCGCACGTTTTCCGTCCTTCGGCGAGCTCAGAACGCCCTGAGCGATAGTCGAAGGGCGGCGTGGCCTCGCGTGGCGCAACCGCAAGATGCCTCGGCGCCCGCGGCCGTTGGGATAGGCGCGGCCAAGCAGGCGCGCCGATCGGAAAGGCTGTTCGCTTCAGCAGCCCGCGGGCTATACGACTTTCTTGCTGATAATGATCTTCTTCATCGGCGGCTCGCCCACGCTCTGGGTCGTCACGCCCGCATGCTCGGCCACCGCCATGTGCACGATGCGGCGCTCGTACGCGTTCAGCGGGCCGAGCTCCTGGTCCAGACCCGTCTGGACGGCTTTGTCGGCCAGAAACCGGGCCATCTGCCGCAGCTCGGTCTCCTTGTCGCGGCGGAACCCCATGCAGTCGATCGTGATCCGCTTCTGCGGCGGCAGCTCGTCGCGGAAGATCGTGTTGGCGATCTGTTGCAGCGCGTTGAGCGCCTCTCCTTTGCGCCGCAGAAACACCTCGCCGTCATGGCCGTCCAGATTGACGCGCGGCCCGTCGGGGCCGTCCTCAATCGTCGCGTCCAGCGAGACGCCCATTGCCTGAATGACGTCGCTGACCAGCGACAGGATGCGAGTCGCGAGAGGCTCTTCGGCCATCGGAGCTGTCAGCCTTTGTAACGAAGCTTCGCCTCAAAGCAACCAGTGAAGCACGCGAAGCTTCGTTACTAGTTTACGCGTCCGCATATGCGGCCGTGCCTAAGCCGGGCTTGCACGGGAAATGTGACCGTTTTGTACACGTTCTAGCCGTGCAAGCACGGCTAGCGGCGCGCGGTGCCGCCACCGCCGCTATCGTCGGCCCGCGCCGCGGCGTCCGTCCGGCCGCTTCCGGCCTGCTTCACCCGGCGCTCGGCCGCCGGCCTGACGGTCTTGACCTTGGTCGGCCCAATCAACCGGTTCGTGGCGACCTGCTGGGCAATGGCGAGCACGTTGCTCGCGGACCAGTAGATGACCAGGCCGCTCGGCATCCACAGTCCCATGACCGTGAACATGATGGGCATCATCATCATCATCTTCTGCTGCATCGGATCCGTGCCGGTCGCGGGCGTCATCCTCTGCTGAACGAGCATCGTGACGCCCATGAAGATCGGCCAGATATACAGCGGATCGCCGACCGACAGATCCTTGATCCACCACACGAACGGCGCGCCACGGATCTCGATCGCCTGCGACAGCAGGGCATAAAACGCGAACAGCACCGGCATCGTCAGGACCATCGGAATGCAGCCGCTGGCCGGATTGACCCCGCGCTCGCGATACAGATTCATCAACTCCACCCGCATCTTCTGCGTTTCGGGGTCGGTCGATTTCAGCTTCGCGTAGCGATCCTGGATCGCCTTCACTTCCGGCTGCAGCTCCTGCATGCGTCGCATCGACACGACGCTCTTGTGGCGCAACGGGAACATCGCGACGTTAATCAGGACGGTCAGGATGATGATCGACCAGCCGTAGTTGCCGACGTATTGGTCGATCCACTTCAGCGCCTTCAACAGCGGCACCGCCAGCCACGAAAAGATGCCGAAATTGATCACCCGCACCAGCTCGGTGTCGGCCGCCTGCAACACGTCGAAATCCTTTGGGCCGAAGAAGAACTGCGCGGCCGACGGCGGTTGCGCAAACCGTGCGGTGTAGCCGACCAGCGTCGCAGCCGTCTCGCCCGAGGGCGCGGCCGGCGTGACCGCCTCATATTCGAGGCGCGCGGGGACTTGGGGTCCCACGATCGCCGCCAGAAAGTAGTGATCGTCGACGCCGCCGTAGCGGAACGGCCCTTCTTGCGCGGGTTGCTGCGCGAGGTCGCCGGTGTCAAGCCGTTCCACTCTCCCTGCGCGATGAACGATCCCTTCCGCCGCCTGCAGATAGCGGTTGACGACAGTCGTATCGCCGAGGCCCGGGCCCCAGACCACGGCTGGATTGAGCTGGCGGTCGTCAAGCCGGACGTCGGCGGAAAACTGAATGACGTACGACTCGGGCGTGAACACGAACGTCTTTCGCGCTCGCAAACCCGACGCGTCCGCGAAATCAAACGTGACGGTGGTGGGCGCCCTCGTCGCGTCGATCCGATCGCGGCCGGGGCCGCTGCGTTCAAAACCTGCGGTGTTCAGGCGCTCGGAAACGGCCTGGTCTTCCACTCGCAACATGAACGGACGTGCCGCGCCGGCAGGCAGATTCTGAGGAACGAGATCGACCCGCTGACCAGCGTTGTCGGAGTACTTCTTCAGACGCCAGTGCCGCAGATGGGCGCCGCGCGTGGACAGGACAGCCTCGACGACCTTCGTGTCAATCGTGATGTCGCGCGCGGGCGCGTCGGGGGTGATGTCGCGCGCCGGCGTTTCCAGCGGAGCCGGCATGGGCGCCGGCCTGACGCTTGTCGGACCAGCAGGTGTGGCCGCGGGAGTCGCCACGCCCGG
>JACQTH010000480.1 GCA_016210935.1 Acidobacteriota bacterium
CCTTCAAGGCGATCTTCCCGGCGGTGAAGACGACGACGGCCTCGGTCGGGTAGGAGCTCCCGACCCTGAAGGATCAAAAGAGCAACCGCAGAGCGCGCCCAGCACGCAGAGAAAAACACAATCGACGTGTGCTCTGTGCGCTTTGCGGTTATTTGGTAACGGCGTCCCTCGAGTTTGTTCCAGCCGCTCGGTTCTCCAACTATTACCCTAGGACCGCGATGTGCGGCAGGTTGCGATATTCCTCCGCGTAATCGAGACCGTATCCCACGACAAAGCGATCTTCGATCGTGAACCCGATGTATTCGACAGGGACGTCGATCATCCGCCGCGATGGTTTGCTCAGCAGGCAGGCGGTGCGGAGGGTCCGGGGCGAACGCGCCCTCAGGATTTCCTGCAAGTAACTCATCGTCAGACCCGTGTCCAGGATGTCCTCGACAATGATCACATTGCGGCCCTGGAGCCCGTAATCGAGGTCCTTCAGGAGTCGCACCTCGCCGGAGGAGGTCGTTCCGCGCGCGTAGCTGGAAAGCGCCATGAAATCCACCGTGGTCGAACGCTCCATCCCCCGGATAAGATCGGCCAGAAACATGAAGGCGCCCTTGAGCACGCAGACGAGATGCAGATCCTCGGCGGCCGGGTAGTCGGCCTGGATCTGTTTGGCCATTTCTTTTACACGCGCCTGAATCTGTTCCGCGCCGATGAGAATCGTGCCGGCAGTCGGTCGTGTCATGCGGACAAGTGTACAGGCAAATGAAAACGTTCCAGATCATTACTGAGGCCGACGCGCGCGTGCTGGACGCCGGTTCGGTGGTACGCCTGGCGCCGGGTGGTCTCGTCACGCCGCTCGCCCGCGACACGCTGAAGGCGCGGCGGATTACCGTGGAGCAAGACGCCGGGACGGATGTGGACCTCGAGAGGCTGGCGCCTCCCGCGAAGATTGAACGCGTGGTGATCGGGTCGGACCACACCGGCGTCGCGCTCAAGAGGACGATTCTCGAGACGCTCCGGCGCGAGGGGCTCGTGGTCCTGGATGTGGGCACCAACGGGACCGACCCGGTCGATTATCCTGACATCGCGGCCGAGGTCGGGACCGCGGTCTCGCGCGGCGAGGCGGACGCAGGCATTGTGATTGACGGTGCAGGGCTCGGGTCAGCCATGGCCGCGAACAAGATGCCGGGAATCCGCGCGGCCATGTGCACCACTCAGACCCTGGCCCGATACGCGCGAGAGCACAACGGCGCCAATGTCCTCAGTCTGGGCGCTACGCTGCTGACCGCGGATGAGGCGCTGGAAATCGTGCGGACGTTTCTGTCGTCAGCGATTCGAGAGCCGCGTTATCTGCGAAGGCTGGCAAAGATCAATCGACTGGAGCGAAGCTGAGACACGTGACACCTGACGAACTCCAACGGCTCGTCGCGATTATCGCCGAAGAGGTCCTGGCCGCCGCCGGGTCTCGGTCGGGTCCGGCGACGACGCCGATCCACTGTCGATGTCATTCGTTCTTATATGAATGCTGCCCGGACCGGCTGCGAGGCGTGCTGGATGCCGGCGCGACGCGACTGGGCCTGCACGCCACCGGCGGGCCTGCCGGCGACGTCGCCGGCCTGATCGACCACACGCTGCTGAAGCCGGATGCGACCCGGACCGAGATCGAAACACTGTGCGAGGAGGCGCGCCAGTTCGGGTTTGCCACCGTGTGCGTGAACCCGACGTGGGTCCAGATGGCCGCGCACTTGTTGCGGGATACCCGGGTGGGCGTCTGTTCGGTCGTGGGATTTCCGCTGGGCGCCACGACATCCGATGTCAAACACTACGAAACAAGGCGCGCCATCTTCGATGGCGCCCGTGAAATAGACATGGTCATCAATGTCGGGGCGCTGAAATCCGGGGATCTCCACATCGTCGCGCGCGATCTGGAGGCCGTGGTGTCACCGTGCCTCGAGGCCGGCGTCATCAGCAAAGTTATTCTGGAAGCAGCCCTGCTCACCGACGAGGAAAAGATTACGGCCTGCACGCTGGCCAAGGCGGCCAAGGCGGACTTCGTCAAGACCTCAACCGGGTTTGGCCCGGGCGGTGCGACCGCTGCGGACGTCGCTCTTATGAGGAAAGTCGTGGGATCCGAGATGGGCGTCAAAGCTGCCGGTGGGGTGCGGGACTATGAGGCGTTGAGAGCGATGGTGGCGGCGGGCGCCACCCGCGTGGGCGCCAGTGCCGGCGTCAAGATCGTGCGTGAATCAAAGGGAGAAACAGGGCAGCTAGTGGCCAAGGCTTCTAATTACTAAGAAAGAGATGGAAGTCATCCAATTTCGCGATTGTGCAATTTATTAAGGGATTTTCAATCGCCAGATCGCCAGATCGCCAAATTTGAATCGACTTGAAACCTCAGACTTCTACTTCCAACTCGTATGTTTATGTTAGGATGGTCTCCCTTTGAAACCGGGAAGGAGGACTTTTGCCCGCACCTACGAGTGACTTGAACAGGCTGGCTCGGCTTGGCGCCGAGGCGAGGCTCGCCGAATTGGAACGCGAGCGGGAGGCGATCTTTGGATTGTTCCCGGATCTGTCGGGCGCACGCCGGCGTCGGCGTCCCACTGCGGCGCCCGCTCGGCGCGGTCGAGGGAGAGTGATGTCCGCGGCGGAGCGCCGCGCCGTCTCCCTTCGGATGAAAAAGTACTGGGCCGAGCGCCGCCGGGGCGGGGCCGGCCGGACCGCCGCTTCCACCGCGCCCGCGAAGGCGCGACGCGGCCGGCGCAAGCCGATGAGCGCCGCCGAAAAGCGGGCGGTCTCCCTCCGCATGAAGAAATTCTGGGCCGAGCGTCGCAAGGCCAGAGGATAGCGTCCGCTGCCAGCACCGTCCAAGTGGGTCCAGCGTCTGGCACTCGCCGGCTGGGCCCTCGTGTTCCTCTACGCCACCACGTGGCCCTGGTCGGATTTCCAGGGGCATTCACACTGGGATCGCATCAACTGGCGCCCGTTTGCCGGTGCGGGCGAAAACTTGCGCGAGGTAGCACTGAATGTTCTCTTGTTCATCCCGTTCGGTTACCTGCACGTCCGGTTGTCGACCCTTCCCGAACGTGCCGCTGTCATGAAGGCGGCATCGCTGGCCTGCGTGCTGTCGGTGTCGGTTGAGATCCTGCAGGTGTTCATGCACAACCACTTCGCCTCGGTGACGGACGTGGCGATGGGCGTAAGTGGAGCGCTTGTTGGGGGATTTCTGGCCGTAAGAGGGCGACACTAAGCGGTTCGTTGTGACGAGGTCAGCGCGGCGAGCGCGAGCGAGCCGTGGGAGGCGGTGGGGGTGGGGCCCCACCGCAAACTAAATACTGGAGCGGGCTACGGGGATCGAACCCGTCTAACTGGCTTGGGAAGCCAGGGCATTACCACTATGCTAAGCCCGCATCGAACCGAGACCGGGACTCTGCCCCGTCCAACGAAGCTCTATTGTAACAGCACTGCTCCTGGCTCAACCGCGAATTAATGTGATGACTTCGTTGCGGCGCGCTTCCATCAATCCCTGACTCGTCGCTTCCAGATTCAATCGCAGCAACGGCTCGGTATTCGACGGGCGGACATTGAAGTGCCAGTCCGGCAGCTCGACCGAGACCCCGTCCATTCGATACACCGTGCTGCCGGGTTCCGGCGCATACCGCGCTTCCAACTGGTCCAGCTTATCCTCGACCACCCGCATACTGGCCACGCGTGTATTGATCTCGCCCGAGATGAAATACCTGGCGCGGAGCGGCTCCAGCAGATCCTGCAGTGCCTGCCCTTTCTTCGACATCAATTCGAGGATGAGCAGCGCAGGGATGAACCCGTTGTCCGCATAGAAATTGTCGCGGAAGTAGTAGTGTCCGGTCACCTCCCCGCCGAAGATGGCGTTCTCTTCACGCATCCGCCTCTTGAAGAACGCGTGGCCGACGCGGTTCATCAGCGCGCGTCCGCCGTATCTCGCGACGGTGTCCTTCACCGCATAGCTCGCCCTCACGTCATAGACAATCGTCGCTCCGGGATGCTTCAGGAGGAAGGCTTCGGCCAGCAGCGCGGTGACGAAGTCGCCCGGCACGAAGCCGCCCTGCCCGTCGATGAAGAAGCACCGATCGGCGTCACCGTCCC
>JACQTH010000481.1 GCA_016210935.1 Acidobacteriota bacterium
CGAGGACGTCTGTGGCATAGTCGGGTCCCGCCTGGAGGCGTTGCCCCGGACTGGGCGACGTAATCGTAAGGGTTTGCGCGGCTGTGCCCTGGGCGACGGAGAGGCAGAAGACCACGATCGAGAAGACACGTGCGTTCATGTAAATAACGGAACTCCTCATGTTCTGGGTGGCATCCGCGGCGGGTGGGATACCAGGACAGGCTCGCGCCTCTTTCAGCTTACGAACACCACGTCACTCATCCAAGCTGGACAGCGACGCATGTGCCAGCGGGACTGCGCATGTCGCGTTCATCTGTCCCAGTGGCCGCATGACAAGACTGGTCGTACGCTTACGGTTCCGTCACGGAAAGGCGACGTTATCTGCTTCATCGGATGTGAGCCCGGGCGCAAATAGAGTATCCAGGCGATGACGATGGCGTCGGGCGTGCGGCTCTGGCGGGTTCTCACGCTTGCGTGCTGTTGCGCGGCTGCCGCCGCCGTGCTCGCGACGTCATGACGCCGGTCCGAGCGTCCATCGCAAGCGCTCTCGCCCTTCTACTTTGGTGTGCGGCCACCACGCTGGCAGCCGGATACATCACTGGCGTCTGGCCGCTGCCGGATCCAGCCGACGTGCGGTATATCGGGTTCCATGATCGAGACGCGCTCGACGGCCGGCCGGTGAGCTGGGCACGGTCGTACTCCAAAGTCGATCTGCCGGATCCCGGCTGGCGCCCGCTGCGGGTTGCATTCGATTTAATCGCGCCGCCTGGCAGCGCACAGCTGGTCGTTGTCGAGATCGGGATACTCGACAGCATCCAGCGGCGCGTCACGATCGGACCGACCTGGGCACGCGAGGAGATCGTCGTTCGCGACCAGCCGACCGGTCGCAGGCTCGAGCTGCAACTGTGGAGCACGGTCCAGGCTGATTCGAAACTCGGCGTCGGCGTTGGGGCGGTTCGGCAGCGGCCGAAGCTCGTCTCCCGGAGGGGGGTGGCCCTCTTGAGCGGCGCGTGCTTCGTCGGCTTCGTGGGGTGGGTGGCGAGCAGCCGTCGGCGGCAAACGACGGCCCTCGCGATCACGAGACACGCGGCGCCGGTGGTTCGGCCCCTCCAGCCCGGCATCGCGATGGTGATCGTGGGCTTCGTGCCAATGCTGTGGCTCGGCCTGCCAGGACGACACGCGTGGTGGGTGTGGGCGTCCGTTCTGGTCCTGGCCGCGTGTGGGCGCTTGGCGCGAGCATGGTTGCTCCCGCGAACGGCCGATAGGGGCTTTCCGCTGACCCGTGATCCGATCCTCGAGCTGGCCCTCGGCCTCTCAGGATCCGTAACGGCGCTGTATCTCGTGTCGTTTGCCGTCAAGCGGGTGGCGGGACGGACTGCGCCAGTCGAAGGACTGTTCCCGTTCATCTTTGCGGCGGCGCTCGTGGCGGTGTGGATCACGCTGATGATGCGGAAGCATCCGCTGATTCAGGAGGTCACGTGGTCCCGCGCGGATGCGGTTCGGCTCGCATCTTTTTTCCTGGTGGTCGCGTGGCTCGCCGGGCCGCATCTCATCTCCATTCATGCCTATAGCTCGGATCCACTCCAGCACATCGGATGGGCAAACCAGCTGCGCCTTCACGGGTTCGTGCCTGACCAATACGCCGACACCGGGCTACTGATCAGCTATCCACAGGGATTTGCAAGCTTTGCCTACGCGTTGACGGGGATGACCCCCCTCGCCCCCGCCAACGGTGTCAACCTGCTACCGGTTTTGGCCTCTGCCACCTTTATATATGTCGTCGTGTTTGGTGTGCGGACCCTCCAGCAACGCCGTGGCGCCACGCGGTCGGTTCCCCGAGACGTTTTCGTGCTTCTCATCTTTGCAGCCTGCGCGGCCGCGTTCAGCAGTGCACAATTTGGGATGTGGCAGTACTTCGAGGGCACCGGCCGTGGGTCGGCATCGCTGATCCACTTGATTCCACTGGCGCTACTGTTCGACTTGCTCTGGGGATTTCAACACGAGCGCGCGGAGCCGGCTCGACCCGCCCCCGGCAAAGTCGAACGGCCTGCCTTGAGCGCAGTCGAAGGGTCGGGATTGAGACTCGCCGTGCTGTTCCTGTCGGGGATCCTGGTTCTTCTCATCAATCCCGGTCATTTGCTGGTGCACGGTGTCATCAGCCTTGCCGTGCTAATCCTCGAGGGCTGGTCGCTCGCGCGCTCCGAGTCGTCGGTGCGCCCCCTGCTGGCCGGCCCGGCCGTGGCGCTGGCGGCCGGCGCCGCGCTGTTGCTCGCTGATCCTTATTGGTACCGCGCCATCGCACGAAGTATCGGCCGAGTCGTCCCCGACGCGCACATTCAGAGAATCGATGCCGACTTCTTGCAGCGATTTCGCGATCCCGCCTGCCTCCGCCTTGACTGCATTCGTGACGCGATCGGTCGGGTGAACAAATTGGGATCGGTGCTGCAGCCGGTGCGGGCGTTGATAACGGCGCCCGCGGATCTCGTGCGCGGCCGCGTGGGCCCCGGCTCATCAGAGAACCGGGCGATCGATGTGGCGATCTCCTTTCCGCCTCCCGCTCATGGCCTGGCTGTCTTCCTGCAGATCGCGGCGCTCGGCGGCTTCCTCGCGACCGTTCGACACCATCGATGGGCCTTCGTGGTGTTTGTCTTCATCCTGCTGGTGGCGGCAAGTGTCGACCTCACGATCAGGCGGGTCCTGGCGCTGGTCATCGGACCGGGCGATCCGTTGCTGCGGCTGCTGCCGCCGTACGCGACCCGGGCATCGAGCGTCTTCTTCAATCAAGCGCTGTGGACCGGGCTCGTCGCCGGGGTTTCGATGGCGCTGATCCGGGCATCAGCCGGCTCGAAGCGCTGGATTCCCGGACTCGTCGCGTGGGGGGCTGTCGTAAGCGTCGCAGCGGTCACGGCCTCGAGCGGCGTGCGCGCGGCGGCTGCGAAAGTCGAAGCGACACCCGGCGTGCCGACGCTCGCCGACCTGCGCGACTTTCATGCGCTCGAACGCGAGGTCCCCCCCGGTGAGAGCTATCTCGTCACGGCGCGTGTGCTGTTCGGCAACAACGAGCGCTATGTCGATCCGATCGATGAGGCCGTGACGCTCTATGCGCAAGCCGATCGTCCGACGTTGTTCCAATTCTTTCAGAGCTATAGCGCCCAGTACTCCGCGTCGGATTACCTGAACGTCTGCGAGGCGCTGAAGGCGGGCGTGCGGTATCCCGATCCGCTTGTCCGCCACAACGCGCGCTGGGTCGTCATGCTCTCCGCATCGCTGGTTGATCCACCGATCCGCCAGAAGTGGTTCTGCGACCAACCTGTCCCGATGCTCTTCCCGAACTACAAAGCTGTCGCCCGGCGCGGGCGGCTCACGCTGTATCGGTTGTGGTGAAAAACACACCATGAAGCGGGGGGCTACGGAAGGGGTGAGCGTGTAGAATCCCCGTGGCCCATTAGGCAGGAGGATGCCATGCCGAAACTCACGCGCAACCAGTTCTTGAAAGCGGCCGGCCTGGCCGCAGCGGCGACAGGGGTGGGGAACCTGTGGCCCGCCGAAGCGCTGGCGGAATCTGACGCGCAGCAGCAGCCGCCGCTTACGAACGAGCCGGATCTCGTGGTCGTCAACGCCCGCGTCCTGACGAGCGATCCGGCGACGCCACGCGCCGAAGCGTTTGCGGTGAAGAACGGCCGATTCGTCGCCGTTGGAAGCTCCGGCGACGTGCGGAACCTCGCGACCGCCCGCACCCGGGTGATCGACGCGCAACGCGCGACCATCACGCCGGGCTTCATCGACGCGCACTGCCATCCCAGCGGCGTCACCGAGCTGTACGGCGTCGACCTCGATCTGCGCCGCGTCGAAGACATCATGGCCGCGCTGAAAAAGCGGGCGTCCTCGACGCCGCCGGGCCAGTGGGTCAGCGGCTTCAAGTTCGACGACACCAAGCTCAATCGGCGGCTGCATCGGCGCGATCTGGACGAAGCCGTGCCGAATCATCCGGTCGAAGTCAATCACCGGGGCGGGCACACGTCCTGGTACAACAGCAAGGCGTTCGAGCTCGCGGGCATCACCCGGACCACGCCGGATCCGGCCGACGGCCGGTTCTTTCGCGATGCCGACGGCGAGCTGACCGGGCAGGTGGCGGAACGGGCGCGCGGCGTCTTCAGCAAGGTCGGCACCCGGGAGCGATTCACGCCGGAGCAGCAGCGCGAGCGCGCCCGCAACGGGATGCGGCACATGTCGGAGCTGCTGACCGCGGCGGGCTTGACGACGGTTCACGACGCCGGCGCCGGCCGCGAGAAGGTGATGGCGTACGAGGACACCCGCCAGGCGGGCGAGCTGCGGCATCGCGTCTATTTCATGGTGCGCGGCGAGAGCACCTTCAACGGCTTCAAGGCGGCCGGCATCTATACGGGGTTCGGCGACGAGTGGGTTCGGGTCGGCTCGGTGAAGTACGGAGCGGACGGATCCGCGTCGGAACGGACCATGCGGATGAGCACGCCGTATGTCGGGACGAACGATTACGGCATCCTGACGATGACCCAGGAGCAGATCCACGAGGTCGTGGACGATGCGCATCAACATGGGTTTCAGGTCAGCATCCACGCGAACGGCGACGTCACGATCGACATGGTGCTGAAGGCGTACGAACGGGCGCTCCAGAGATGGCCGCATCCCGATCGTCGTCACCGGATCGAGCACTGCTCGCTGGTCAATCCCGATCTGCTGAAGAGGATGAAAGCGATTGGGGCGATCCCGACGCCGTTCTGGACCTACGTGCACTATCACGGCGAGAAGTGGAAGGAGTACGGCGAGGAGAAGATGCGGTGGATGTTCGCGCACCGCTCGTTCCTCGACGCCGGCATCGTCGTGCCTGGCGCGTCCGACTACACCCCCGGTCCCTTCGAGCCGCTGATGGCGATTCAGAGCATGGTCACGCGAAAAGATTTCGAGGGACGCCTGTGGGGGCCGAACCAGAAAGTGACGGTGGACGAGGCGCTGAAGATCGCCACGATCAACGGTGCGTATGCCTCCTACGAGGAAAGGATCAAAGGTTCGATCACGGCGGGCAAGCTCGCCGATTTCGTGATGCTGGAAAAGGATCCGCATGATGTGGACCCCGATCAGATCAAGAACATCAAGGTGCTGCGGACGGTGGTGAGTGGAAGAGTGGTGTATCCGAAGAATGAAAGCTAGCCATGAAACGCGCGGCGCTCGCCGGGCCGGTTCGGTATGTTCCACGCGAACTGACGGAAGGCCCTTCGCGTCTGTCCCTTACGGTGGTCCACAGTTCGCGCGGAACATACCGAACCAGCCCGTCTTCGCGAACAGATTTCGCCTCCATAGCCGGACCTTGCGCGCCGGTCGCATCGCGGTTCTTGTTCTACTCGCATGTGGCCTGGCGTCGTCTGCTCTCGCACAAGCTCCCGTCCACTACCGACTGAGCTTTCCCGAGCCCGAGCATCACTGGATGCAGGTCGAGGTGGACTTTTCGGAGCTCCCGAATCAGCCCGTCCAGCTCCGCATGAGCCGGTCGTCACCCGGCCGATATGCCGTTCACGAGTTCGCGAAGAACGTCTACGACGTCGAGATCGACGACGGATCCGGTCGCAAGCTGCCGTTCATCCGGCCGAATCCTCACCAGTGGGATGTGACCGGGCACGGAGGCCGGCTGCGTGTCCGCTACAAAGTCTTCGGCGACCACATCGACGGCACGTACCTCGCGATCGATTCGACGCACGCGCACATCAACATGCCCGCCGCGCTGATGTGGGCCCGTGGACTCGATGGCCGGCCGGCGCAGATCACGTTCGTCGTTCCGGAGGGCCGCGCGTGGAACGTCGCGACGCAGTTGTTCCCGACGAGAGATCCGCTGACCTTTACGGCGCCGAACGTCCAGTACCTGATGGACAGTCCGACTGAATTCAGCACGTTCTCGCTGGCGAGCTTTTCGGTGCCGTACCGGGCCGGGAGCTCCGAGAGCGCGACGTTTCGCGTGGCGCTGCATCATGAGGGCACCGATGAGGAGTTGACGCGCTACGCCGCCGATGTCGAGAAGATTGTGCGGGAGCAGCAGGCGGTTTTCGGTGAGCTTCCGCCATTCGAGACCGGCGCCTACACGTTTCTGGCCGACTACCTGCCGTGGGCAGACGGCGACGGCATGGAGCATCGCAACAGCACGGTGCTGACGTCGAGCGGCGCGATCCGCGATGCGCGCCAGCGTCAGGGGCTGCTCGGCACGGTTTCGCATGAGTTCTTTCATGCGTGGAACGTCGAACGGATCCGGCCCCGATCGCTCGAGCCGTTCAACTTCGAGGATGCGAACGTGTCAGGCGAGCTGTGGCTGGCGGAAGGGTTCACCAGTTACTACGGTCCGCTGGCCCTGCAG
>JACQTH010000474.1 GCA_016210935.1 Acidobacteriota bacterium
GCGCACCATGTGGTCGGGCTCAAGCTCAGTAAGCGGATCGCCTTCCGCCAGCGCCGCAGTCTCGAAGTGGCCACGAACGTCCTGAACCTGCTCAACGGCGGCCGCGGCACGGAGTACGCGCGCGGTGGGGCCAACCGGCAGTACAACACGGTCGCGTATCTGCAGCCGGGCAACCTGCAGCCGGCGCGGTCATTCCAGTTGGATCTGATGTTCCGGTTCTAGCGAAGCGCCGCCTCAAAATGACCAGCTGCGCTTCGCTAGAAACCACGAGGCTTTACTCAAAGAGGACACGATGAAACGAATGATCACCGGAGTCGCCGTCGCTGCGCTCGCACCGGCGTTGGCCGTCACGATGCTGCGGAGCCAGTCGAAGCCGGCCGCAGATCCCCTTTCCGACGGCGCGCAGAACGTCCGGTTCGTGGGACACCACGATCTGCAGGGCCGCCAGTCGCTGCAAGTGAAGACGAAGAGCGATGCCGCCAACGGGAGCTGGGCCTACGTCGGCCACAGCCCGAACAACCGGACGGAGCCCGAGCAACCGATTCTGAATCCGATCACCGGAAAGAAGGAATGGAACGGGACGTCGATTCTGGACATTTCCGATCCGGCCAAGCCACGGCTTGTCTGGCATATTCCGAACGACGTCACCGGCGTCAACTCGCGCGGCGTGCACGTCGTCTACGACTACAAGTTCAACTCGAATCCTCCCGGTCGCGACTATCTCATTCGAAGCTGGGACACCGGCAAGGAAATGAAGTTCCAGATCTTCGACATCACCACCCGGGGCACCGACCCGTCGAAGATCTCGCTGGTGTCCGAGATCACCGGAACGCCTCCGAATTCATGCGGGCCAGGCTGTGGAGGTACGTTGATCGAGCGCGCACACAAGGGCTTCTGGTCTCAGGAATCCGGTCTGTTCTATTCCGCATCAGGCGAACCTGGATTCCGCACGACAATCATGCACATCTGGGATCTCAAGGATCCCAAAACGCCGAAGTTCGTGGGCCGGGCCTGGTTGCGCGGCCAGAAGGACGGCGAGCCGGGGTTCGAAGGCCAGTACGTGCATCATCCCATCGTCGATGAACGGAACAACCGCCTCTACATCGGCTTTCGGAATTCCGGATGGATGGGGGCCTGGGACATCTCGAATCCTGCAAGCCCCAAACCTGTTTGGGCCGTTGACACGAATCCACCAGGACGCGGACCGCACACGGTTTCCCCGATCGTCTACAAGGAAGTTCCCAACTTCAAAGGTGACGCGCTGCCACGCACTTACGCGTTCGTGACGGATGAAGCCGGCGGCGCGGCGGACATGGCGCCGTGCGCGAGCGGCGTCCGAACGAAGGCATACATGTTCGACATCACCCACGAGTCCCATCCGTTTTCCGTCGCGACGTGGCAGGTGCCGGTGGGCAATTTTTGCGACAAGGGCGGTCGCTTTGGCCCACATCAGCATGCGGAGCTCGTCAACTCCAATCTGAACAGATTCGAGGACAAGATCGCCTGGATCGCGTACTTCAACGCGGGCGTGCGGGTGGTGGATCTCTCCGATCCGTACAACCTGAAAGAGGTGGGCTACTACATTCCGAAGACAAACGCGAATTCCCATCCGATTGCAAAAGGCCAGAAAACCGCGATTCAGATCAATGACGTGACGATCGATCACCGTGGCCTGGCGTATGCCACCGACCGCGTCGGCACCGGCCTGTTCATTCTGGAGTACACGCGGCGCCGGACGAGCTCGAGCTTCTAGAGGAGACCGTGATGAGAAAAAGCAGCGTGCTAGTAACAACCACCGTGCTGGCGCTGGCGATCGCGACGCTGGCGATTGCTCAGGCCGTGCAGGAAAAAGGCGGGGGCGACGAAACCGGGCCGTACGATCTGGTGCGCGGCTGGCCGGAGAACTACTGCGGCGCGGGGCACGTCATCGGCTCGACGGCGGGCATCTGGGCCGAAACGCCGGACCGAGTCTTCATCTTTCAACGGGGCTGTCTGCCGGTGCTGAAGGAAACCGGTCGCGGCGCCGCCGACAGCTTCATCCCGAGCCGCAACGCCTCCGGGTACGACCTGTCGCAGAAGGATCCGGCGCGCCATCCCCGCTGGGATCATGTGCTGAACGTCGTCAATCGCGAGGGCAAACTGATCGAATCCTGGGAGCAGCACAACTCCAGGTTCGTGCGGCCGCACCGTGTCCTGATCAACCCCTACGATCGGGAGCGTCACGTCTGGCTGGTGGATGACGGCGCGCACATGATCTACAAGTTCACGCATGACGGCAAGAAACTCGTCATGTCACTGGGCGAGTTCAGGGTGCCGGGCAATGACGAGCGGCACTTTGCGCGTCCCACGGACATCGCGTGGCTGCCGGACGGCACCTTCTTCGTGAGCGACGGCTATACGAACACGCGCGTGGTGAAGTTCGACAAGGATGGGAAGTTCCTCATGACGTGGGGCCAGCCGGGCACGCCGCCGAACGAAACGCGGCCCAGCTACATGAACACCGTCCACGCGATCGTGATCGACGCGAAACGGCGACTCTACATCAGCGACCGGGCGAACTCACGCATTCAGGTCTTCGACGAGAACGGCAAGTTCCTGGATGCCTGGCCCAATATCCGGCGGCCCTACGCGCTGCTGCTCTCCAGGGATCAGCACCTGTGGACCAGCGACGGCATCACCCAGAAGTTCACCAAGTTCGACCTGAACGGCAGGCTGCTCTATTCCTGGGGCACGTTCGGGGCGTTTCCGGGTGGGTTCTGGGGCGTGCACCAGTTCAGCGTGGACAGCGAAGGGGGCCTCTATACCGCCGACGTCCATGTGGGCCGGCCACAGAAGTTCCGGCCGAAGAAAGGCGCGGATCCGTCACGGCTGATCGTGGCAGCGGCACGCGGAACCGCGACGAACGATTGAGGTTCAAGGGCGGTGCAACGAACGACTGACATCGCGGCTTCCGGCTGAGATTGCGTTCAATGACGCGCAGGTCAGCCCGCAGTACCCCGGAGGCGTGGCGCTGCGATTTGCGCGGGTGAAGCGGTATAGGACGCATAAGTCACCCGAGGAAGCGGATACGATTGGGCTAGTGAAGACTTCCGGGGTTAGGGATTCGGCCGCCATCGTTCGCCGCTGAACCATTCGGGGCGGCGAACTTCGGCGAGCCTCGCCGAAGCGCTTCGCGCGAAGGCGGGGATTCGGGATTCGTTGAGAAGAACAACCCACGAACCCCGAGTCCCGAACCCCGAATCCCGGCCGGCTATCGCCCTTTTCTCCCCCGTCCCCGCCCGATCCCAAACCCGCGGCCCAGCTCGTCGACTTGCTTGAGCAGCTCCGGCGACAGGATCTTTTCGATCTCCGCGCGCAGCTCTTTCTGTTCCGCTTCGAATCGGGTGTTGGCTTCATCGCGGACCTTCCGGAGGCGACCCCGGCGCAGCTCGA
>JACQTH010000475.1 GCA_016210935.1 Acidobacteriota bacterium
AGCGCGGCACTTTCAAGAACTCGCTCGGCGCGAGCGCGCGGCGGGTGAAGCGCGCGGAATGAATCGCGCCCTGGAAGTAATTCACCAGATTGATGCGCACGCCGATCGATGTCCGACCGGGTCCTTGTGGCGCGAGGCGAATCTCCGCGGCGCCGTCCTGCACGCCGTTGACGTAATTCCGGAACTCGCGGCCGTCGTACACGGTCGCGACGTGATGCCACGTGCCGAGCGGGTGCAGGCTGTTCCGGTTCAGGAGCGCGTGCTGCGCCTCGCCCGTCCTGTTGAAACTGTCCAGACACCACTGGCCGTCGATGACCCGAATCTCGAACAGCATCCGGTTCTCGCTGGCAGACTCCTGCAGGTGAAACCAGCGCTGCTCGTGCAGCCCCCCATCGGGACGAAACACGGCCTCCCACGTAAAGGTCTCTGCGCCCGCGAGAGGGTGCACGTCGACGAAGATCGCATCGTCGACACCGTCGAACTCGATCGCCTCGCCGATCGGCGTGTCGATGACGCGCGGGTTGCCCTGGATGGTAGCGGCATGACCGCCAATGCGATCGAGGCGATCGAACGTCCAGAGCTCTGAAGCGGTTTGTGTTTGTACAACGACGTTACTCATAAGGACACACGCCACGAAAAGAGCGCGGCGTATTATCTCAGTAACGAAGCTTCGCCTCAATTCGACGAGTGCGCAGAGACCGCGCGACGCTTCGTTACCAGATCCGCGGCCGCTCTCGCGGCAGCGGCTAAGCCGGGCTTCCACCCCAACGCGGGTGCCGCGTTGGGGACCCCGGGCTTGCAGGACGAAGTGAACGTCTTCGAGCATGATCAGCCGTGCAAGCACGGCTCAGGAGTATCTCATGAAGAATCGTGCGTGGATCGTGACGGCCGCGGCACTGTTCCTCCTGTCAGGGTTCGTCTCGATCGCGGACATTCGGAGCTTCACGCCTGTTACCGACGCGATGTTACTGAACCCGGATCCGGCCGACTGGCCGAACTGGCGGCGGACGCTCGACGCCTGGGGATACAGCCCGCTCAATCAGATCAACAGGCAGAACGTCCACCAGCTGCAGCTCGCGTGGTCGTGGGGCCTTCAGGCCGGACAGAGTCAACCGGCGCCGCTCGTGTCACAGGGAATCATGTTCATCCCGATTCCCGGCGGCGGCGTGCAGGCGCTCGACGCCGCGACCGGCGATCTCCTGTGGGAGTACCGAGCCACGCCGGCAGACGGACCTCCGTGGACGAGCCCGATGCGCAACCTCGCCATCTACGGCGACAAGGTGTACGTCGCGGCCGCGGACGCGCGCCTGATTGCGCTGAACGCGCGAACGGGCCTCGTGGCCTGGAACCGTCAGGTCGCGGATCCCAAGCTGGGCTACGCCTACTCCAGCGGGCCGATTGTCGCGACCGCCTCCGCCGAGGCTCCGGCGGTCCGGAAGGGCATGATCGTCGCCGGCATCAACGGGTGCACGCGGTACAAGAACGACGTCTGTTTCATCTCCGCTCATGACCCGGAGACCGGGAAGGAGCTGTGGCGGACTTCCACGATCGCGCGGCCGGGCGAGCCGGGCGGCGACACGTGGGGCGATCTGCCGCTGGTGTTCCGCGCGGGCGGCGATGCCTGGATTCCAGGCAGCTACGATCCGAACACCAACCTGATTTACTGGGGCACGTCGCAGGCCAAGCCGTGGACGCGGTTCGCGCGGGGCACCGATGGCGACGCGCTCTTCACCAATTGCACGCTCGCGATCGATCCCGCGACCGGCAGGATCGTCTGGCACTACCAGCACATCCCCGGCGAAACGCACGACATGGACGAAGCCTTCGAGCGGATTCTGATTGACGCCGGCGGACAGTCATCCGTCTTCACGATGGGGAAGCTCGGCATCCTCTGGCAGCTCGATCGCAAGACCGGCCGGTTTCTGAGCGCTCGCGACCTCGGCTATCAGAATCTGCTCGATGTCGATCCGCGCACCGGCAAAGCGACGTATCGTCCAGACATGATTCCGCGGCCCGGCGTCGAGCTCGAGTTCTGCCCGAGCGCGTCAGGCGTCAAGAGCCTGCGTGCGATGGCGTATCACCCGCAGACGCGGGCGTTCTACATCCCGCTGGCGCTGACCTGTCAGCGGGGCACCTACAGCGAGGTGGAGCGGGTCGAGGGCCGCGGCGGGAGCGGGGGAGGACGACGAACGAACCTGCCGCATCCGAAGAGCCCCGAGGCCGTCGGCGAGTTTCTCGCGATGGAGGCCCACACGGGCAAGGTGGTGTGGCGCCACCGGACCCGGACGCCGTCCAACGCCGCCGCGCTGACGACGGCCGGTGGGCTCGTCGTGGCGGGGGACTTCGATCGCTACCTTTATATATACGACGCGGCGAAC
Source organism: Acidobacteriota bacterium (assembly GCA_016210935.1). Classification (GTDB taxonomy): domain Bacteria; phylum Acidobacteriota; class Vicinamibacteria; order Vicinamibacterales; family JACQTH01; genus JACQTH01. Next base: position 2,379 of record JACQTH010000475.1, read on the forward strand.
GGGAAGATCCTGTTTCAGACGCGGCTCTCGACGTCCGTGCAGGGATATCCGATGACCTACGCCGTGGGCGGGAGGCAGTACCTCGCGGTTCCGGTCGGTACCGCTGGCGGGCAATGGGTCACGACGATTCCGCGTGAGCTGACGCCGGAGAAGAAGATCGCACAGGGCGCGAACGCGATTTTCGTGTTTGCGTTGCCGAAGTATGGCTCGTAGTGCCCGGCTTCAGCCGGGCTGGGGCCGCGAAACCAAGCCGGGCCCGCCTGAAGGCGGGCACTACGAATCAATCTCTTCAATCATCTGCTCGAGAGACGTGTACCGATCCAGCCGTCCCGCAGCATTCGCGCAGCGCGATGCCGGTACCAGCCCGGTGTGCTCCGCGAGGAAGATGATGTACCTCGCAACCGCCTTTGCATAGTTGAGCCGCGCTTCCGGGCTGATCGCGTAGAACCGGGCGCGCTGGCGATATCCGGCGGGCGAATGGTCCCCCAACGCGCGTTTCTCTGGACGCCCGCCGGCTGCCAGCACATACAGGAAGTTGTATTCAAAGAAAAACATGTAGTCGGGGCTCGGCGGGAGCGCCTCGAGCGCCGCGCGGCATGCCCCCGGCGACCCGAAGAGTGC
>JACQTH010000495.1 GCA_016210935.1 Acidobacteriota bacterium
TGTGAAGGCCGCCACATTGATTCACGCCCTCCGGGTCGCCATGACCGGCAGATCGGTAAGTCCGGGTATCTTCGAAGTCGTCGCCGTTCTTGGCCCGGATCGCGTGAGCCAGCGGCTCGACCAGCTCCAGCATTACCTGGCATCGTCCTGAGGAAGTTCTCGACCATTGCGCCTGCTCGCGGGATTCACTCACAAGACCGGCTCGTTCCGCTCTGGCATACATTTGCACGCGCGCTCGTCGTCTTTGTCCGTGCTCCAGCTCGACCGCGGACGTGCGCCACGGCACATCCGTTGCTACCTCTCCACTCGACTCGATCATGCGCCGACGCACGCGTCGGCTCAGCGGCCCGCGGGTCCGCATTGGAGGAGGTCGAACGTGGCGAAAGAGGATCGCGGATTTGCGTCGATGGATCGAAACAAGCAGCGCGAGATCGCCAGCAAGGGCGGCAAGGCCGCGCATCAGAAAGGGACGGCCCACGAGTGGACGAGCGAGGAAGCCCGCGAGGCCGGACGAAAGGGCGGCATGGCCAGTCATCGGCGCCGGCAGGCTGGCGGGGAACCTGGTGGTTCGGCCGAAGGCGAGCAGCAGCAGAGTGCCGAGCAGCGCCAGGGAGAAGGACAAGCTCCGTACACGTGGCCGACTGGCGGCGGCACGCCTGAAGGCGGCGGGAATATCTAGGAAGTCAGAAGTCGGAAGTCTGAAGTCACAAGTCCAGTCAGCCCACCAGACTTCAGACCTCTCGCGCTGACTTCAGACTTCTGACTACCGGTTTGTGAAACCGGCTCCGGAGTCCGGCTGGGGATATAATCCCCAGCCGATGCCCCGTCAACTTCCGTTTCTCGTTCTTGCGGCAGCTTTGGCCGGCGCGGTTGCGGCCGGCCAGCAGTCTGCCCCCACACCCCAACCTCCTTCACCGGGACCGTACACCAGCGCGCAAGCCGACGCCGGGCGCGTCGCGTACATGACGAGCTGCGCCGGTTGTCACGGCTCCGATTTGCTCGGCGCCAACGAAGCGCCGCCGCTTGCTGGCAACAACTTCAAGAACGCATGGCGCGCGCGGACGACGCGCGACCTGCTGGCCTATTCCCAGACGATGCCGCCCGGCATGGCGGGATCGCTCGCCGAGCAGACGTACATCAGCATCGTCGCCTTCATCCTTCAGGCGAACGGCGTTCAGCCTGGCCCTCGGCCTCTCACTGCAAACACGATCGCGGCTGTCGCCGCCGATCGGGCGATCGTGACGCCTGCTGGAGGTGTCGCACGCGGAGGGACTGCACCTCCGGCGCCGCTGCCGGCTCCGCGCGGGGTGACGGTCGCAGGCGAGGTGAAGAACTACAGCCCCGTCACCGACGAGATGCTGCGCAAGCCTGATCCAAAGGACTGGCTGATCGCGCGCGGCAACTATCAGGCCTGGAATCACACGGCCCTCACCGAGATCACTCGTGAGAATGTCAAGGACCTGAAGCTCGCGTGGGTCTGGGCGATGAATGAAGGCGGATCCAACCAGCCGCAACCGCTTGTTCATGACGGCATCCTGTATCTCGGTCATCCGGGAAATATGATTCAGGCGCTCGATGGCCGGACGGGGGACCTGATTTGGGAGCATCGCTTCGACCCCGGGCAGCTGGGTGGGAACCGCTTGATCCGCAACATGGCGATTTATCAGGACAAGGTCTTCTTCGCGAGAGGCGATGCCCACGTCGTGGCGCTCGACGCGCGCGATGGCCACCTCGTGTGGGAAACCCCGATGGGCGATCAGAAGCTGGGCTATCGGGCCTCGAGCGGACCGATCGCGATCAACGGCCGGCTCGTGCAGGGCATGAACGGGTGCGACCGTTATAAGGAGGAGGGCTGTTACATCAGCGCGTACGACGCGGCGACAGGCAAACCGCTCTGGAAGTTCTACACGGTGGCGCGTGAAGGACAGGCCGGCGGCGATACGTGGGGCAAGCTGCCGAATCGTTTTCGGGCGGGCGGCGATCCCTGGATTACCGGCAGCTACGATCCCGAGCTGAACCTCACGTACTGGGGCGTCGCGCAGGCGAAGCCGTGGATGTACGCCAGTCGTGGCATGACGGCGGCGGACAAGGCGCTGTATACGAACTCGACGCTCGCGCTGAGGCCGGAGGATGGCAGTCTCGCGTGGTACTTCCAGCACGTGCCGGCCGAGACGCTCGACCTCGACGAGGTCTTCGAACGCGTGCTGGTCGACAA
>JACQTH010000476.1 GCA_016210935.1 Acidobacteriota bacterium
CCCGTGGATTGTGAGCGGCCTCCTCGCCCTTCCGTCCACTGTTCTAGAGAATCCAGTCACACACGACGGATCGGCCTACAAGCTCGACGGCCGGCCCGATCGCCTCGCCAGGCTCGCCACCCAGGCGTGGGATTTTCGAAGTATCGGCGCGGGATTCAAAGCGAACTGCTAGCAGGGAAGCTGCGCGGGGCCTTGCGAAGTCTCGGCGGGTTGAGGCGCAGCTTCACTGCTGTCCCGAACCTGCGCTATTTGACGATCTCGTATGGCCCCGACGAGGGTTTTTCGTCGGAGTAGCGGGGAACGCGGCGTCCGTCGATGATCTCCCAGGTCCTGTAGATGGGTCGCTTCGCCCGTGGAGGAGCGGCGCGTCGCCGCGCGGGCACCTCGGCTGGTTCCGTGGACGGATCCGCCGACGGACCGCTCGCCACGCCTGCAACCGGCGCTGCAAGCGGTGCGACGGCATTCGTGCCGACGCGTTCCTTGACCTTTCCAATGTAGTCGCGCGTCTCGGCATACGGCGGCACCCTGTTGCCGTAGCGCTCCACGGTCGTCGGTCCGGCGTTGTAGGCCGCCAGCGCGAGCACTTCGTTGCCGCCATAACGCTCGAGGAGCTGACGAAGGTACTGAACGCCTCCGCGGATGTTCTCCGCGGCGCTGTACGGGTTCTTGACGCCAAGGTCCCTGGCGGTCTCCGGCATCAGCTGCATGATGCCCATCGCGCCTTTGCTGGACCGCACATTCGGATTGAATCCCGATTCGACCTGGGCAACGGCCCGAACCAGGTCGGCACGTACTCCGAAGCGCTTCGCGTTGAGCGCGAGCTGGAAGTCGATCTCCGGCGAGATCGTCGTCGCAGGACGCGTGGCGAGGACGGCAGGCGCCTTCGAGACTGGATACGCCTTCACCGGCGTGCTGCCCCGGTAGGGCTGATCAGAGAGGACGAGATTGCCGTTGTGATCGTACCAGGAATAGATCTGAGCCTCGGCCTGACCGGGCCAGAGCGCGAGAGAGCATGCAAGGAGGAGAAGCGGTAAATGTCTCAAGCTCAGCGGGGTTGGGAGTGTACCACACCCCGGCCGCAGGACCGGGTTCCCTTGAGCTATCGGAGTCTCAATCAGATGGCTATAGGTTAATTCTGGAGCATCCGCTCGATCACCTGCCGGCTCTGCACGAGCATCTCGTCGAGCCGCTCCGGCTGTTTGCCGCCCGCTTCAGCGAAATCTGCGCGACCACCGCCGCCGCCACCGACAAGCGGGGCGAGCTGCTTCACGATTTGTCCCGCTGGTGCACGGTTTCGCATTTCGGGCCCGACGGCGACGACAATCGACGCCTTGCCCTCGCTGGCGGCGCCCAGCACGACGATATCCGCCTTCAGCTTGCTCTTGAGCGTGTCGGCAAGGTCGCGCAGGGCCGCGCGGTCCAGGCCCTCGACACGACGGGCGACGACCCTGACACCACCGACCTGGATAACTTCGTCTGCCCGCGAGCCGGAATCGGTCAGCCCGCCGCCGGTTGCCAGCTGCATCCGGAGCTGGGCTATGTCTCGTGAAAGCCGCTTGACCTCTGCCTGCAAGCGTCGGGCGGCTTCGCCGGCCTGGTCCGGACGCACGTTCAACGCCTCGACGAGGTCGTTGAGGCGGGCGCGCTCACGTTGAACCTGCTCGATCGCGGCGGCCCCGGTAATCGCCTCGATTCGGCGTGTGCCGGCGGCAATCCCGGATTCCTGAGAGATGAGGAAGAGTCCGATGTCGCCCGTCGCGGCGCAATGCGTGCCGCCGCACAGCTCGAGGCTGAAGCCTGGAACACTGACGACCCGCACGCGGTCGCCGTACTTTTCACCAAAGAGCGCCATCGCGCCGGCGGCCACGGCTTCCTGCGTCTCGCGCACCTCGGTCTGAACGGGAGTGTTGGCGTAGATCTCGCGGTTGACGATTCGTTCGATCCGCTCCAGCTCCTCGTCCGTTACCGCTGCGAAATGAACGAAATCGAACCGCAGCCGATCGGGCGCCACGAGCGAGCCGGCCTGCCTGACATGGGCGCCGAGCACCTGGCGCAGCGCGGCGTGGAGGAGATGGGTCGCCGTGTGGTTGCGGCGCGTGGCGTCGCGCGGCTCGCGGTCGACTTCAGCGGTGACGAGATCGCGCACACGAAACTGCCCGCGTGTGACGCGTATCTGATGCGCTCTGGGGAAGGCCGGTCCGATACGCGTCAGCGCTTCGACCGTTGCCTGCGCGCCTGTCGAGTCGGATCGGATGTACCCGCTGTCCGAGACCTGTCCGCCCGCCTCGAGATAGAACGGCGTGCGCTCGAGCGCGAGGAAGCCTGCCTGACCTTCTGACAGTTCGGCCACCTCGCGCCGCCGCTCATCGAAGACCGCGAGGACGGGTACCCCCTGCAGAATGGTCGTCGTATACCCCTCGAAGCGATCGCCGAGGGCCTCGAGCCGGCTTCGTGTCTCGGGCGCGGCGAACGTGAACTCCAGCCGTTCACCCGCCTCGAACGTGCTCTTCGCGCGCGCCTGACGGCGCTGCGCCTCCATCGCCTGTTCAAAACCTTCCCGGTCGACGCCGACCCCCTGGCTCTGGGCGATGTCCTCGATGAAATCGAGCGGCAGCCCAAAGGTGTCGTACAAGCGGAACGCCCTGTCGCCCGGCAGGATGTGCCCGCGGCTCGCCATCGCCGACGTGAGCTCGGCTTCCAGCTTCGGCAATCCCTCGTTCAACACCGCGTCGAACCGGGTCTCCTCGCCCAGAATCGTCCGCTCAATCGCCTGTTGAGTCGAGCGGACTTCGGGGTACGCCTCGCCCATTTCTCGAGCGAGGACGGCGACGAGCTTATGAAGGAAGGGCTCCGTCATCCCGAGATGCTTGCCATGTCGCATGGCGCGCCGCATGATTTTCCGCAGGACGTACCCGCGCCATTCGTTCGAGGGCACGACGCCGTCCGCAATCAGAAACGTCATCGCGCGGATGTGATCCGCCACCACCCGGATCGACACGTCCGTTGGAGCGGATGGGGCTCCTGGATGGAGAGGACCGTACAGGGCCGGCGTCAGCTCCTCGATTCGGCGGATGATCGGCGTGAACAAGTCGGTGTCGTAGTTCGACAGCCTGTCCTGCAGGACCGACGTGATCCGTTCCAGCCCCATCCCGGTGTCGATCGAAGGCGCAGGGAGGGGCGTCAGGCTCCCGTCCGGGCGGCGATCGAATTCCATGAAGACGTTGTTCCAGACCTCGACAAACCGATCGCAGCTGCAGGAGAGGCCACGGCAGGCCGGCTCGGGGCACGGCAGATGGTGGCCCCGGAAGTAATGGATTTCGGAGCAGCGGCCGCAGGGTCCCGTGTCACCCATCGACCAGAAGTTCTCGCCGATCCCGAGCTCGGCGATCCGCTCCGCGGGAACGACCTGACGCCACACGGAGTACGCTTCATCGTCGCGCGGGATGCCGCCTTCGCCGGCGAAGATCGAAGCGTGCAGCCGGTCGGGCGGCAGCTTCCAGACGTCGGTCAGGAGGGTCCAGGCGTATGGAATGGCTTCTTTCTTGAAATAGTCGCCGAACGAAAAATTGCCGAGCATCTCGAAGAACGTGTGGTGGCGAAGAGAGGGCCCGACGTTCTCCAGGTCGTTATGCTTGCCGCTCACCCTCATGCACTTCTGTGAGGTCGTCGCGCGCGCATAGTCGCGGCGCTCCTTCCCCAGAAACACGTCTTTGAACTGGTTCATCCCGGCGTTCGTGAACAGCAGCGTCGGATCGTCGGCGGGCACGAGCGGCGAGCTCGCGATGATTCGATGGCCGTTGGACTCGAAAAACGCGAGGAATGAGCGGCGGATCTCGTTGGACGTCATCGATTCATTTTAGCCGCTGGTATCTTCGGAGCGCTGAAACGATGTCGGCGCCGTCAAAGCCGCGTCGAAGGAGGTACTGGTAGACCCGCCGGTACTCGGTCTGGTTCAACGCCGTCAGTCCCCGCAGTCGCTTTTGAAGCAATCCATTCAGTGTTTGCCCCGCATCGGCTTCACCAAATGCCGCGGTCACGGCCGCCCTCGCAAGCGATGCGGTGACACCAGCCTCCTCGAGCTCCCGCCGGACCCGATGCGGCCCCTTGCGGCCGCGTTCGGCTTCCCGCCGGGCGCGGGCGTGCGCCAGCCGCTCGTCGTTCAAGGTGTGGTCGGATTGCAGACGCTCGATGACGTCCTGGATTTCAGTGGATGGGTGGCCGCGCGCCTCGAGCTTCATCCGAAGCTGATGCTCGGTGAGGTCCCGAATCGAGAGGAGCCGGAGGGCGTCGGAGAGACAGGACTCCCTATTCACCGAAGTGAGTAATTTCCGCTCCCCGTCCGGCGGCGCGCGCCATCTCGTCGATCGCGTCGTCCGCCGTTGCGTGAACGCCCTGGACCTTCAGCTTGAACTCGTCGGC
>JACQTH010000477.1 GCA_016210935.1 Acidobacteriota bacterium
CTTGTACTTTGCAATAAGTGATTGTCGTTCCTGCTCGCTCATAAGTACCTCCGTCTAGTTGGCAGTGGGCAGTAGGCAGTGGGCAGTTGAAAACGCGGCCACGCGGTCGGTCGGATCCGTCTGGCGCATTCTGATCGATCTCAACTGGATACCGCCCGCGGCGCACTGCCCACTTCACCCTGCACACCGCCCACTGCCCACCGCCCCCTCACTCCTGGTCGTCGCAATCCCCGGCGCCTGCTCCTCCTGCTTCGTCGTCGGCGTCAGGTGATACCGTACCAGGTGTTCGCGGAGGTGTTCAAACGCCTCCTCGACCGTATCGCAGTACCGCATCAGGCCGAGATCCTTGGGATCGACCGCGCCCCACTCGGCCAGGGGTTCCAGGTGAAACACCTGATCCCAGTACTCGCGGCCGTACAACACGACGCCAATCTCCTTCGCCAGCTTCTTCGTCTGCGCGAGCGTGAGGATTTCGAACAGCTCGTCCAGCGTGCCGAACCCGCCGGGAAAGATCACCAGCGCCTTGGCGAGATACGCGAACCAGAACTTGCGCATGAAGAAGTAGTGAAACTCGAACTGCAGGTTGTCGGTGACGTACCGGTTCGCGCCCTGCTCGAAGGGCAGCTGGATGTTCAGGCCGATGCTCTTGCCGCCGGCCTCCTGCGCACCGCGGTTTGCCGCCTCCATGATGCCGGGCCCGCCGCCGGAGCAGACGACGAAGCGGTGGTGCGGGAAGTTCAAGGTGGCGCTCCACGCGGTGAGCTCGCGCGCGAGGGCTCGTGCGTCCTCGTAATAGCGCGACCATTCCAGCGCCTTGCGGCTCCGCGTGACGAGCTGCTCGTAATCATCCGGGGCGGATTCGCCGAACCGGCTCGTCAGGCGCGCCATCGCGCGCTCCGCATACTCGCGGCTGTGAATGCGGGCCGACCCGAAGAAGACGACCGTGTCCTGGATGTTCTGCTCGCGAAAGCGGCGCAGCGGTTCGAAGTACTCGGCGAGGATCCGGATCGGCCGGCCGTCCTCGCTGTCCAGAAACTCGCGATCGAGATACGCGAGCGGCTGTCGATGCATAGGGATCTGACTTTACCACCGAGCGCGCGACCTGTTACGCTCCCTGCGCTGCAGGGGCGGTCGCGAACCGCTCCTGCACGCCCCCATCTGCATGAACGCAGCCCCGTCCCGCGACGATCGGTTCATCAAGGCGCTCGGCCTCTGGGACGTCGTCGGGATGAGCGTCGTCGGGATCGTGGGCCTGCGCTGGATCGCGCGGGGAGCCCGCATCGGCGCGCCGTCCATAATGTTGTGGCTCCTCGCGGGCCTCGCCTTTTTTCTCCCGCTCGCGGCGGCTGTGATCCATCTGTCGAGCCGCTATCCCGATCAGGGCGGCCTCTACGCCTGGGCGCGCCGCGCCTTCGGGCCATTGCACGGCTTCCTCTGTGCGTGGTGCCTGTGGGTTAACAACCTGTTCTATTTCCCGTCGCTCCTGCTGTTCGCTGCCGCCAACGCCTTGCTGGTCTTCGGCGATCGGTTCGAACACCTCACGGAGGACCGATGGTATTCGACCGTATTCGTTCTGACAGCTCTGTGGATGTGTGTCGGGTTGAACGTCGTCGGCCTGACGGCCGGCAAATGGCTGCAGAATCTGGGCGGCATCGCGACGTGGATTCCCGCGGCGATGCTGATCGGGTTTGGCGCCGCCGCGTTTGCGACGTTCGGCAGCGCCACATCGTTTGCGCCTGCTGCGCTCGTGCCACAGGATGACATCCTGACAACCGTGAGCCTCTGGTCTGCGATGTGCTTCGCCTTTGGGGGCTTCGAGCTCTCCTCCTTCGTCGGCCAGGAAGTGCGGGAGCCTCGACGGACGATTCCACGGGGCGTTCTGATTTCCGGCGCCATCGTGGTCAGCATCTATGTCCTCGGATCGACGTCCGTGCTCGTCGCGGTCCCGGCCTCCGCGCTCCAGGAACGCAGCGGCATCGTCGATGCCATCGCCCTCGTGTCGGAACGGATCGGGCTCGCGGGAATGGGCGCGTTGATCGGCGCGCTGCTGGCGATCGGATCGTTTGCCGGGACCAGCTCCTGGTTCGCCGGCAGCGGGCGGGTGCAGTTTGCCGCGGGGGAAGATCGTGTCCTTCCCGCCTCCTTCGGCCGTCTCCATCCCAAGTTTCGGACGCCGCACGTCGCGCTCCTCGTTCAGGGGCTGATCTCGTCGATCATCTTTCTGGCAAGCGTGTTCCTCACGATTACGGGATCGCGGACCACCGTGCAGGAGGCCTATGACATCCTGGTGAATCTGACGATCCTGATCTACTTCGTTCCGTACCTGTACTTGTTCGTCGCGTTGATTCGGCTGCAACGCCTGGAACCAGAGCCGGCGCGAAGCGACGCGATGAGCATCCCAGGGGGCCGCACCGGGTTGTGGAGCGTCGCCGGTGTCGGCTTCACCGCCACCGCGATCTCGCTGGCGCTCGTCTTCATTCCGCCGGCCGGGACCACGAATGTCCCGAACTACGAGGCCAACCTCGTCGGCCAGGCCCTCATCGTGCTCCTCGTGGGGCTCGGCCTTTTCTGGAACGCCCGCCGACGCCGCTAGCCGTGCTGGCACGGCCAGAATGTGTACAAAATGAGCTTCGCGAAAGATGGCTTCCAGATCGAAAAGCGGCTCCACCACGAAGGAGATCACGGTTGCCGGTGCCTGCGACCTGCTGGAAACGGCGCTCAAAGGCCCACTGCGTGACGAGCTCCTGGCGGCGGTCGCGGATTCGAAGGATTTCGGCCAGGCCCTGACCCGGCTCCGCCCTCCGATGCGTTCGCATGTCTGGAACGTTGGTTCCAGACAGCTCAGGCTGCAGCCCGTCGTCGCGAAGTACGACAGTCATGCCCGGCGACAGGGGTTCCACGTGCTGCACGACTGGGACGGAACGCTCGACCAGGTGAACGAAGACCCGATCGCCGTCGACGTCCTGAACTACCTCATCGAGCAACGTGGTCCTGAGCCGATCGATCGAACATCTCTTGCTATTCTTGTTGACTACTACTTTCTGTACATCCTGGCGCTGCTCTCCCTGAAGGTCTGGGAGGACGGCGACGCTGACGAGAACCTGGATCGGCTGGACACGCTCGTCCGCTATCTGCAGGGACCGGATGGAAGCGGCCATCGGTTCGTCGACAACGCCGAGACCCTCATCCTGATCGCGACGTCACACTACGAGCCTCACGAGCAAGGCTACGACGCCTTGCTCCAGCGCGTGCAGACGCTGAACCGATCTCATCAGAAACGGGTTGCGCTCAGCCACGCACAGGCGATGGGCGGACACCTTCGATTCGGATTCGAAGCGACGTATGGCCGTGATCTCGGCTACATGCGCGCCGACAACGTCGTCGACTACCCGTGGCTTTGTTACGCGCTGGCGACATTGATGCGCGAATACTCGCAGCCGCACGATGACGACGACCGGGTGGTCGAGGGGCTTTTGAACGGGCTCACGCCCGACGCCACGGCGTTCGCCGGCGATCACCCGCCGGCCTCGCTCGCGCCGTGCGCCGACCTTCGATCCGATTTCCGCGACCGATTCCATCACCACCGGCAGGAATTGCTCGACAAGTTCGAGGCCCATCGCCCATCGAGCCGGACCTATTCGCCGATTTCCTTCTTCTTCAATTTTTCCTACAACGTTCTCAAGGGGATGGTAGTCGACGCGCTGATCTGGGGCGAGGCGCGCACGTTGACGCTGAACGACATGATGACGGCCTTTCCGCGCGACGAGGCGCTGGCGACATCAAAGACGACGGTGGCGAGCACGCTGATGGGCTACGCGCGCGTGCACCCGGAGCGGATCCGCGGCCGGCTGATGCCGGTCATCGTCTACGACCCGCAGACGGGGCGGCAGGCGTTTTCGCTGACGATGAAGAGGATAAGGGGATAGGGACCAGGTACGAGGGAGCAGGGGCAAGGGACAGGGAAAGTGCGCGCATCGTCCTCACAGCTTACAATCTAGAGTGCCTAGAGGGTGCCTGAGGTGCGAAACGCGACTCGTACATCCCTGGCACTCCAGGCACTTTAGGCACCGCAGGCACTTCAGGCACTCTACTGTTCCGTGAGCCAAATCCTCCCTGATCCCATCGAAGCTTATCTCGCGGGTCTCAGCCGCTCACCGGATGAGGCGCTGCAGGCCGTCGCGCGACAGGGCGAGGCGCTGGGCCTGCCGATCGTCTCGCGGGAGGCCGGAGAGTTCTTACACCTGCTGGTGGCGGCCGCGCGCGCGCGCCGCATTCTCGAGATCGGCACCGCCGTCGGCTACTCGACGCTGTGGATGGCCCGTGCGCTCCCGGCCGGCGGCATGATCATCAGTATGGAGCTGGAGCCCGACCGCGCCGCCGCGGCCCGCCAGAACTTCGCGGATGCCGGCGTCGGCGATCGCATCAGCGTCATGGTGGGAGACGCGTCCCGGTTGATGGCGAAAGTGAGCGGCCCGTTCGACCTGGTGTTTCAGGATGGTGACAAGCAACAATATGACGCCCTCCTCGATCCGCTCGCGGATCGTCTTCGGCCCGGCGGACTGCTCGTGACCGATAACGTGCTGTGGAACGGCGAAGTCGTCCCCGGCTACGCCACGACGTTTTCACGAAACCACGCTGACACCGTCGCGCTGCGCCGGTACAACCAGCGACTCGCGGCGGATCCGCGCTTCACGACGGTGTTCGTCCCCGTTGGCGACGGCATGGCGATCGCGCTGAAACAGACGCCATGACGCTCCAGGAATGGCTGCGCGTCGCGCATGCGGACGCCCAGCGACGCGGTCTCCCCGATCTCAAGCCGCTTCTCGAAGCGCTGGCCCAGGCGACCGCCGCGCTGCGTGAGGCCGAATTCGAGCGCGAAGACGACGACGCCGGCGGCGTCACGACCTCCGGCGATCCGCATGACTGACCTGACGATCCAGGAGGCCGCCGGCCGTCTCGCGGCCGGCGACATCCGCTCGGTCGATCTGACCCGACAGTGCCTGGAACGGATTGCCGCGCGCGACAAGGAGCTCAATGCCTTCATTGCCGTGCGGGGTGACCGCGCGCTCGCCGATGCCGAAGACGCCGACCGCGAGATGGCCGCGGGCCGATATCGCGGCTCGCTTCACGGGATTCCCGTTTCGCTCAAGGATTTGATTGACGTCGAGGGCATGCCCACCACGGCCGCCTCTCGTGTTCGCGCTCACCATGTCGCGTCCGAGGACTCGCCGATCGCGGCCGCGTTGAAACGCGCCGGCGCCGTCATCATCGGCAAGTGCAACCTGCACGAGTTCGCGTTCGGGACGACCAGCGAGGACTCGGCCTATGGTCCCGTGCGCAACCCCTACGACGCCTCGCGGTCGCCCGGCGGATCGAGCGGCGGATCGGGCGCTGCGGTCGCCGCCGGTATGTGCCTCGGATCCGTAGGCACCGACACCGGTGGATCGATTCGAATTCCTGCCGCGGCCTGCGGCATCGTCGGACTCAAACCCGGCAAGGGCGAGCTGTCGTGTGCCGGTGTCGTGCCACTGAGCTGGACACTCGACAATGTCGGGCCGATGACGCGATCGGTCACGGACGCGTGGCTGATGTACCGCGTCATGCGGAACTCATCCGGGGCCACGCGCGAGCCAAGTGCCCGCCGCGTCCCGGAACGCCGCGAATCGTCCGACACCCTCGAGCCCCGAACGGTTCGCGGCCTCAGGCTCGCGGTTCTGGGCGGGTACTTTGCGGAGCTTCTGGAAAACGGCGTCCGCGATCGGTTTGAACAGGCGACCGAGACGTTGCGCGCCGCCGGCGCCGAGCTCACGCACATCCAGCTTCCGCACGCGCACCTTGTTCCCGCGAGCTATGTGCATCTGGTGCTCGGCGAGGCGGCCGCCTACCATGCCTCGACGCTCGACACGGCGTTCGATCGATATACACGTGCGGTAGCGCTTCGGCTTTCGATGGGGCGCTACATTCTCGCCGAGGACTATGTGAGGGCGCATCGGGGATCCGCGGCTCTCCGGGCCCATGTCGACGAGGCGCTCACCCGATGCGAAGCACTCGTCCTTCCGACGCTTCCAATCACGCCGCCCAGAATCGGCGCGACCACCGTCGATTTCGGATCGCGAACGGAGCCGCTTCGCAACGCCATGCTTCGGCTGACGCAGCCGTTCAATCTCACCGGGCATCCCGCCATCTCGCTCCCGTGTGGCGGGGCGGTGCCGCCCGGAGACACCAAACCGTTGCCGGTCGGTTTTCAGATTGTCGGCCGGCGCGGCGGGACGATTGAGCTTCTTCGAGTGGCGAAGGCGATCGAGGAGATCTTGTAAGGTGCAAGGTGCAGAGGTGCAGGGTGCAAAGTAACGACGAGCACAGCGGGTATATCGCACCTTGCACCTTTGCACCTTGCACCTTTGCACCTCGCCTCTTGATATGCTCGCAGCGCTTTTTCATTCATGGGAGCGCCGCCTCGCCGCGGTGACAACGGATCGCGTCACGCGGCCGTTCGAATGGGGTCTGGAATGGCTGCCCTCGAACGGCTGCGTCGGAAGCGACCCGGAAGGCGCGATTGCCCACTGGGTCAACGAGGCGCTTGCTGACAGCGACCGCTTCTTCACGCCGTCGCCTACGAACGCCTACGAGCTTCGGGAGGCCCGCGAACACGGCGAGCGCGTGTGGCGACTCACGTTCAAGAGCGCGTTCACGACACCGCACCCGGCGAACAACGCC
>JACQTH010000478.1 GCA_016210935.1 Acidobacteriota bacterium
CTCATTCACTACGAGGAGTCCGAGTATCGGGTGCGCCCCAGGTGGACGCCCGACGGGGCCGCGCTGGTCTTCGGGTCCGACGAGGCGGGCACGAACGACATCGCGCTGGTCTCCGTCTCGGGCGGCAACCCGGCGTTCCTCACCGCGGATCCGATGGGCGAGTTCAGCGCGGAGCCGAGTCCCGACGGCACGCGCCTCGCGTTCGTCTCGAACCGCCGCGGCCCGATGACGCTCTACACCTCGCCGATCGGCGGCGGGCCGGTGTCTTCGTGGCGCGAGGTTTCCATCGCCGCGCGCAAGCCACGCCGGCCATTCGGCCGCGTGCGCGCGCAAATCCTCGGACCGGACGGCCGCCGGATGCCGGCGCGCGTTGAGGTGACGGCCAGCGACGGCCGATCCTATGCGCCTGCCGACGGGTTCGCGCGCGTGATCGCGGCGACCGAGACCCATTATTTCCACACCACGGGCGCCTTCGAGCTCGAGGCGCCGGCTGGACGCTTGGAGATCGTGGCGCTCCGGGGCTTCGAGTACGCGCCCGCGACCGGGATCGTCGACGTGCGGCCGGGTACGGTTGCCGAGGCGTCGATCGCGCTGCGGCCGGTTGCAGCCGTCGACCGGCTCGTGCGCCGACCTGTCCGCCGACCCGTCCGCCGAAGCCCGAAGGGCGGAGGTGGAAGCCCACCCGGCGCAGGCGGAAGCCCGCCGGGCGAAGGCGGATGGTATTCGGGCGACACGCATGCGCACGACCTGCATCAGGGACGCTTCGGCCTCTCGCATCGGTGGCTCTTCGAGCAGTCGCTCGCCGAGGACCTTCACGTCACGAATGTCCTGATTCACATGGACGGCACGCGGTTGATGGGGCGCTGGAGTGACCTCACGGGAGAACCGCACCCCCTGTCGACGCCGACACACATTCTGCAGTTCGCCCAGGAATTCCGCGGATCGCTGGGGCACATCGGGCTCCTGGGGATTCGCCGCTTCGTGCTGCCGCTCATCGGTGGAGCCGCCAATACGCCGTACGCCCAACCGGCGAGCGACGAGCCGTACATCGACGGTGCCAGCCAGCAGGACGGCATCGCCGGGTTCATGCATCCGTACCTGTCGACGTCCGCGGAGCCGTCTGCGTACGCAAATTCGCTCATCCCGGTCGACGTCGCATTGGGAAAGGGCGACTTCTACGATGTCGTGAGCCTGTACTCCGATGAGCGCGCGTCGGCGGCGATGTACTACCGCCTCCTGAACTGCGGCTTCCGCTTGCCGGCCACGGGAGGCACCGATAATTTCCCGGACGTCTGGCGCGATCCGCCGGTCGGCACTGGCAGAACCTACGCCAGGCTTGACGGCCCGCTCACAATCCCCAACTGGCTGGCTGCCGTCAAGGCGGGGCGCACGTTCGCGACGAACGGTCCGCTGCTGTTTCTGTCCGTCAACGGCCGCGGACCCGGCGATCACATCAGCCTGGATTCAGCGAGCGGCCTCGTCGATGTCGACGTGCGAATCGTTTCGATCGCGCCGCTCGACGCGCTGGAGATCATCGTGAATGGTCAGATCGCCCACGCACTGCCGATGAAACAGCCTGCGTCCGGCATCGTCGAGCTGTCGCACCAGGCGCGTGTGGCGATGCCGGAAGGTGGATGGATTGCCGCGCGCGCCGTTGGCCCATCCTCGCGGCACATCGCCGACAGCTATGCATTCGCGCAGACCAGCCCCGTGTACGTCGCGCGGCACGGCAAGTCCTTCATATCGGCCGCCGACGCGTCGTTTCTGGCCCGGGTCGTCCAAGCGATTGCAGACCGGACAGCGCGCGGACCGTGGCGCAGCGAGGCCGAGCGCGTCAGATTTCAGGATCGACTTGTAGCGGCGAAAGCCGTGTACGAGCGTCTGGCCGGTTTTCCCACCGCACAAATCCGATAGCAAACGACGGGGTTTTCACATCACCACCATCGTCGGGGCAGCCCCTTTTCGATCGAGATACACGTGGCTTCCGCCTTCAGGCGCCCACCGCCTACTGCCCACTGTCTACTGTCTACCGGCTGCTCGTCGTCGTGCGAGCGCGATCGCGCTTCTGCTTCTCCACCATCGCGCCCACGTCCGCCAGCAACTTCTTCGCGTCGTACACGATGCCGTCCTTGATCGTGTACTTGATCCCGCCAATCCATTCGGGCTTCCGTGTTTCGTCGTTCAACCGTAAGGCCCCGGTTCCGTAGAGGACCTTCAGGTTCTTGAGCGGGTTCTGATCGACGATCATCAGATCGGCGAGCAATCCGGTCCTTACCATGCCGCGATCCATCGGTTTGCCCGACGCGACCGAAAGGGTCATCGCCCCGTTATATGTCGCCGCCTGGATCACTTCGAGCGGATGGAACCCGGCTTCCTGAAGCAGCTCCATCTCGTGGATGTTGCCGAAGCCGTACGTGTTGTAGATGAACGCCGCATCGGCGCTCACGGTAACCCGCCCGCCCATCTTCTTGTAGTCGTTCAGCAGGCGGAACCATACCTGATAGAAGTTGCGCCAGGCGATCTCGTCCTCGAGCGTCCAGTAGTAGAAGTACGCGCCGTGGTTGCTCCGGCTCGGCGAGTAGAAATCCATCAGCGACGGCAGCGTGTACCGGCTGTGCCAGTCGGCGTTCCGCATCCGCATGACGTCCCGGCCCGCCGCGTAAGCGGTCATCGTCGGGTCGAACGTCGTTCCCAGCTTGATGTGCGCCGCGAGGTACTCCTTCCATTCGGGGCCACCCGGCGCGTGGATCTTGTCCCACAGGCGCGCGACCTGCCCGAACCGCATCTGCTCGTCGTCGTTGATCTGATCGACGGGCCAGGGCTGCACGACGTAGTCTTTCAGCAGCGCCTCGAAGTGCCCGTAGAAATGCGTGACCGTACCAAGCCCCAGCTTCGCCGCGTCCAGCGCATTCATATGTGCCACGCCGGTTTGCTGCAGGTGCGCCGTCGAGCCGAGGTTGTGCTTCTTCGCCTCGTCGAGCAGCGCCGCCATGATCTCCGGTCGCTGCGCGCCGAGCTTCAGGCCCTCGACGCCGTTGGCCGCCGCCCAGCGCACCCACTCGCGCGCGGCCTCGGGCGTTTCCGGGAATCCCTTCTCCCAGCCGCTCCCGGGGCGCTGGTAATTGACGATGCGGGGCGCCACGATCTCGTTGCGCGCGCTGCGCTCGCGCTCGCTGACGGTCAGCTGGTTCGACGAGAACGGCACGCCGCGAATCGTCGTGATGCCGTGGGCGAGCCACAGCTTGTACGGGTACTCGGCGTCGGGGTTTTTCGGCGCCTCGCCGCCGTGCTCGTGCATGCTGACGAAGCCCGGCAGGGCGTACATCCCGGTGGCATCAATCTCATGGTCAGGCTTCTGCGGCGGACGGTTCGGGCGCAGCGGCAGGCCGGGCGTCCCGGCGCTTCGGACCGCCTGGATCCGGTTGTTCTCGACGATGATGTCGACGGGACCGACGGGCGGAGCGCCGGATCCGTCGATCAGAATCGCGCCCCGAATGACGAGCGTCTTGAACGGGCCCACCCCTTCGCCCGGCGGGCGCGCCGGCGCGGGATTGAGCTTGGCTTCCGGCTGCGCCTGCGCGCTCACGTGCGGCGCAGGGAAGCTGGACACGAACATCGCAGCAATGGCGGCGAGCGACAGAAGCGTTCGTTTGCTCATGGTGCCTTTCTCGGCCCGGCTGAAGCGGGCACTACGCTGCCAGTCAGCGCTCGACGCCGAAGGTGTAGACGCCGCGCGCCCTGTACGTCTGACCCGGCCGGAGCACCGTGGATGGAAACTCCGGCTTGTTGGGCGCGTCGGGGAAATGCTGCGGCTCGAGACACAGCCCATATCGGCGGCGGTAGACCTGCCCCTGTTTTCCCGTGACGGTCCCATCCAGAAAATTCCCCGAGTAGAACTGCAGCCCCGGCTCCGTGGTCGCGATGTCCATCGTGCGGCCGGACGATGGATCCGCAAGGCGGGCGGCATGCTGCACGCCCGAACCCGATCGATTCAGAACCCAATGGTGATCGTACCCGCGTCCGAACGCGCACTGCGGATGCGTGTCCTCGATCCGTTTCCCTATCGCCGTCGGCCGCCGGAAGTCGAACGGCGTGCCGGCGACGGGTGCCAGC
>JACQTH010000012.1 GCA_016210935.1 Acidobacteriota bacterium
AAAGTCTTTCGGTTCCCGAGGTGGATGGATCCGTAGACTGTACTTCAGAAAACCCTTTGTGTGGGCAGACTCGACAGAGCAATCAGAATGCCGCCCCGGGAATCGTCATGTTCCCGCAGTAAGTAACTGACAATACGTGACTTGCGCTTCTTAACTTGCGAAGGTTACGCCGTAGATCCAACGGCGGCGCACAGCTGCCTCCGACTTTTTGGATTGTGCAACGGTGTGCAGTTTGCCTTGACACCGGAGGCAGGAGACGGGATATTGACGCCCCCGCCATTCAACCATGACTCGTACTCTCGCGGCGGCGTGTCTGGCCCTGGTTCTCACCGGTTCCGCTGTGACGTTTTCCCAGGAGGGCGCCGCCGATCTGGGGTCGCGCCTCCTCCAGGACCCCGCGATCAAGCTCGCGCTCGAGTCGGCGCGCCGGAACGAGCCGTCGACGATCCAGGAGCAAATCGAGTTGTGCGAAGTGGCGGCGCCCCCGTTCAAGGAGGATGCGCGCGCGCAGCTCTATAAGAAAAAATTCGAGCAGCTCGGTCTGAAGGATGTTCGGATCGACGCGGAAGGCAACGTCGTGGGTGATCGTCCTGGACAAGCGGAGCGTCCCCGTCTGTTGTTTACCGCCCATCTCGATACGGTCTTCCCCGAAGGGACCGACGTGAGAGTCAAACGTGACGGTCCGATGCTGCGGGGGCCGGGCATCGGCGACAACTGTCGCGGTCTTGCCGTGGTACTGGCAGTGATTCGTGCCCTGAACGAAGCAAAGGTCACGACCCCTGGGACGGTCAGCTTCGCGGGAACCGTCGGCGAGGAGGGACTTGGCGATCTGCGCGGCGTCAAACGTCTGTTCAACGACACGCTGAAAGGGCAGGTCGACCGGTTCGTCGCGATTGACGGTGCCGGTCTGGGAATCACGAATGTCGCGGTGGGAAGCCTCCGCTATCGCACGACGTTCAAAGGACCGGGCGGACACAGTTACGGCGCCTTCGGCAACGCCAACCCGATTCACGCGCTCGGACGCGCCATTGCGAGGATTTCCGAGCTTCAGGTGCCCGCAAAGCCGAAGACGACTTTCAACGTCGGCAGGATCGGCGGCGGCACGTCCGTGAACTCGATTCCCTTTGAGGGGTGGCTCGAGATGGACATGCGATCGGCGGACCCGGCGTCGCTGCAGGCGGTCGACACCCAGTACCGCCGGGCGATCGATGAGGCGTTGGCGGACGAGAACGCACGCTGGAACCAGCGCGGCCGGTTGACCGTCGAGAACACGCTTGTCGGCAATCGTCCGGCCGGCAGCACTGCCGAAGATTCCCCGCTCGTTTGCGCCGCCGTGTCCGTCGACCAGGCGCTTTCGATTCCGCCCGATCTCGGCGAGGGCTCCACAGATGCGAACGTGCCGATGAGCATGAAGATCCCGGCGATTACGATCGACGGCGGCGGCCGCGGCACGGGATCGCACTCGCTGAACGAGGCGTTCGATACGACGGATTCGTGGAAGGGCACGCAGCGGGCCGTGCTGCTGGCGATTGCGGCGTCGCAAAAGTAAGTGGCGGGTACCGGCGATGACCGAACTCGACCGCAGCGATCTCCGCAACTGGGACGGCGCGCGCTATCGGCCCATCCTGTTTGCGCGCGCGAACTGTCCCGGCTGCTCGCGTCTCCGCGACCTGCTCGCGTCATGCGGGTGGCCCGCCATCGTGCTCGACATCGAGGCCGACGATCGCGCGTTGCGCCTGCTGTTGTCGCTCGCTGGCTGTGCGTGGGTTCCCACCGTCGTCTTCCGGCATGAGATTGCGATCGGCTGCGATGTCAGCCGGGTCGAAGAAATGCTCCGCACGCCATACGAGCCGCTCGACGATTACGCGGACGATGAGGAATTCGACCGGGCTTACGGGGCTGACGCGCCTGAAGAAGAATCCGAAGCCGGAGTCACCGAACTGGCGGCAGCGGCGCTGGTCGCTGTTGAAGTCCAGGCACGATAGATGGTCTGGAAGGACGCCAGATCTGTGGCCCGCTGATCGGCCGCGCGCCTGCGGGCCCGAACCACCCGCCCCAGCGCTATCAGGTGCGCGGTCGCCAGCACAACCCATTCCACCGTAGGAGGCCGCAGCATCGCCACGGGCACCAGATTCAGTAGCACCGCGATCGCAAAAACCCCCGAAAAGAGAGGATCGATCGACCCGCCGGGAAACCGCCGGGCGAACTCGGTCATGGCGGTCTCCCAGCGCCTCAGGCTGCGGTCTCGCTCCGCCGCGGCGTCGAAAACGCTTTCATGAAAGACCTCGATATACCGGCCGATGCGTTCGACCCCGACGTGCAGCGCGTTGACCGCCTCGAACACGGACGCCAGCAACATCAGCGGGACGAGTGAGATAAAGGGCAGAAAGGAGGACGTCGCGAGCCAGGCCCATGCAAGGGCCCACGCCGACAGACCAAGGACGAAGACCAGCACCCGTAGGGAGCCGCGCTCCCTGATCGTGTCCCGCAGGGTTTGGTACTCGCTAACGCGCATCACGCCCGAGGACGTGTCGGCCGGGGAGAACGGCTGTGGCATATGTTTTGGTAGAGCTGAGACAGCGCGAGCACTTTCGTGGATTGTAGCGCCGGATCAGGTTGCAGGCTGAAGTTGTTCTGTTAAAATACCGATGACACTTTTGGTGTCCTTCTCTCTCCAACATAGCTGGCGATGCTGAAAGCTCGACTGCTGCGAGCTGCGGGGGTTCTTGTCGTCCTCCTGGGCGTTTCCCTGTCGCCCGTCCAGGGATGGGCGGAAGCCGGCCAGAGCTCTACCAGCAACAAGCCCGCTGCCAAGAAGTCTTCGTACTCGCGGTCCGCGGCGCAGGCGCGGCGCGCGCGGATGGCCCGCGCGCGGGCGGCGGCGCGTGAGCGGCAGCTTCGCGAAGCGCAGACGCCGCGGTTCCGGGTCGACGAGCAGGGGAACCTGGTGCCGGACGTGCGCGCCGAAGCCGCCATTATCTACAACCCCGACACCGGAGAGATTCTCTGGGAGGAAAACGCGCAGAACCAGCGCTCGATCGCCAGCATCACGAAGGTGATGACCGGGCTGGTGTTTCTCGAGGACACGCCGGACCTCAATCGCCACGTGACCATCGATCGCCATGACGTGCGCGGCGCGTCGGTGACGTACTTGCGCGCGAGCGAGCAGGTCTCGTTGAGCGACGTGCTGCATCTGGCCCTCATCGCCTCGGACAACGCGGCGGCGCGGACGCTGGCTCGCTACTCGTCCTACGGTCCCACCGGGTTCGTGCGACAGATGAACGAGCGGGCCGCGGAACTGGGGCTCGAGAGCACCGAGTACCACGATCCGTCCGGTCTCGATCCGAACAACGTGTCGTCGGCCTACGACATGGCGCGGCTCATCGCGTATGCCGCGGCTGACCACCGGCTCGCGAGCATCATGCGGACGGCGGAGTTCGACGTCCGCACGAACCGGCGGAAGATGACCATCCACAATACGAACAAGCTGGTGGGCGGCGATCTCGACGTACGCGGCGGCAAGACCGGCTTCATCGCCAAGGCCGGCTACTGCCTCGCGACATTGCTCGGGCTGCCCGACCTCAATCTAGAGGTGGCCGTCGTCGTGCTCGGCGCCCGCTCGAATGCGGGACGGTTCTGGGAAACGCGGCATCTGTTGAACTGGCTCACCGAGAGACTGAAGCCCGCGAGTCAGTAATTGGGCGATCTCGCGATTGGGCGATCTGGCGATTGATTCAGCAAACGATTCGCCCACTCGCGAAATCGCCAGATCGCAAGTTCTTCCCTATCCCCCGACGTACCCCTTCTGGCTTCAGCGGCGACGAGGCTGTGGTCGCGCCAAATCGGACGCGAGCGGTGCGATCATGCTCGATTACCCTCCGATGTACCCTTTTTGGATGGCGGCTGCGTCGAGCGGGAGCGTTGCGACGGAATCGACGGCGAGCATGAAGGGCCGCGTGCCTTTCCTCACGTCATACGTCTTGATGTAGCGGCGGCACACGTTGCACGCCTCGATGCGGTACTGCGGTTCGCGACCGGTGAAGGTGCTTTTCTGCGTGCGGTCGTCGTTGTAGCAGAAGGGGCATCTGCCGGCGCTGAAGCTCCACCCCCCCAGACACCGGCCGCAAATCAGCTGGCGATCGCCAGACGAGGTGAGCGTCGCCATTTCCGGGTCGCCGCCGCACAGCGGACACCGTGCGCGCGTCCACGCCGACACGTCGATCTGCGGCAGCATCACTTCGGCGCACCGGGCGAGAAACGGACGCATCGCGAGCTGCAGGACCAGGTCCAGCGCTTCAGCGTCGATGGGCGGGTCGGGCGGCGGCGGCTTCGGGGCCCGGTCGTCCGGGAAGGCCTGCGCGGTGTACCAGTACGCGACGATCGGCTCGATCTGATGGCCTTCGTGCACGAGATGCTGAATCCGCGTGTGGTCGTCGAACTGGAGCATCTCGAACCGGCGCAGGACATCGGCCGTCTGGCGGATCATCAACCGCACGTCGGACCACTGGAGGCGCAGATCCTTCAGCCGGATGAGCGGCCTTCCGAGCTTTTGTTCCTCCGCGAGCCAGCGGGGATCGACCTCGACCCACGGCAGCGGCAGACGCGCCTGAAGACGCCGCTGCAGTTCCAGGAGCTCGACCTGAAGATCGACGGCGGCGCTCAACTCGGGTTGTGCGAGCTTGATTTGTTTGAGCTCGACGATTTCACGCGGTTGGGCGCGGACCGGCCGGCGTGGATGTTCGGGCGGGGGCACCGGGAGAGATTATCATGCTCGATCAGTGCCACACGCTGCGCGCCGGTCATCCCATCAATCGCCCAATCACCAGATCGCCGGATCGCCGAGTCTCTCGATTGTGATGGTCGCCTCCGAGGCCGCTCCGTACGCAAAAACGGGCGGACTCGGTGATGTGCTGGGCGCGCTGCCGCGCGCGCTCGGACGCCTCGGCCATCGGGTCACCGTCGTGGTGCCGCGGTACCGCGGAATCTCGGCGGGCGAGCGATCGCTGCAGGCGAGCATCCCGATGGGCGGCCGACTCGTCACCGCGACATACTACGTGGAAACGGTCCAAGCGGGCGTCGACATGGTGTTCGTCGACTGCCCGGAGTTCTTCGATCGCGACGGACTGTATTTCGTCGACGGCGTCGATTTTCCCGACAATCCGGCCCGCTTCGGCTTTCTCGCGCGCGCCTCGCTCGAGTTCGTGGCGCGTCGCGAGGAACCCACGTCCGTGCTGCATGGGCAT
>JACQTH010000498.1 GCA_016210935.1 Acidobacteriota bacterium
GCCGTGGTCAGCGCTCGTTCGCCCCTCCAATCGAGCGGAGGAAAGGCGGGCGACCGAAAGAGCAGCGTGTCGGGTGATTCCACGACCGACAAAGGGGTCTCGACGGCGCGGCGATCCTCGGCCAGCCGATCGCCAACGTCGAGCGCCAGCAGCGACGACCTCAGATCGGCCACGAGCTGGTGCGCCTGGACTTCGAGGCCGGCGTCGAGCTCCCGAGACAACGTGCGGGCGCGTATCAGCAGCACGAACGCGCCGAAGAGAAGGAGCGTCGTGCCCAGCGTGAGAAGGTACCAGAACGTCAGGCGCGCGCGGACGCTGCTAAGGCGCAGCCGTCGCTGGATCGCGGAGAACATAGCCCACCCCGCGCACCGCCTGGATGAAGCTCACCGAGCCAGGCTCGTCGATCTTGTCCCGGAGGTGCTTCACATAGACGTCGACGACGTTGCTGGCGTGATCGAAGGTGAAATCCCAGACATGCTCCGCAATCATGCTGCGCGTGAGCACGTGGCCGGCCCGCCGCATCAAATACTCGAGCAGCGCGTATTCTTTCTGCGTCAGCGTGATGCTGCGCCCCCCGCGCCGAACGCCTCGCGTGGCAGGATCGAGCTCCAGGTCGCCGACGCTCAGCGTCGGCGTCTCCGTGCGCTGGTGGCGCCGTTGCAGGGCTCGCAGGCGCGCGGTCAGCTCGGCGACCGCGAACGGTTTGACCAGGTAGTCGTCGGCGCCCGCATCGAGTCCGCGCACCCGATCCTCGACCATGTCGCGCGCCGACAGAATCAGTACCGGCACCTGGCGGCCGCGGTCGCGGAGCCGCCGGCAGAGCGTCAGGCCATCCAGACGCGGCAGCATCAGGTCGAGCACCACGCCGTCGTACTCGTACGTTTCGGCGAGCTCCAGGCCCCGGGCCCCGTCGTGGGCGAGATCGACGGCAAACCCCTCCTCGATCAGCGCCTGGCTGACATACAGGGCCATCCGATGCTCGTCCTCGACGACCAGGATGCGCAAACGAAATCGCCAAATAGCAAAGTCGGTTCCGTACGGTTGAGGGGCGTTTTGCGAGATCCCAACAACCGCACGCCGGAAACCCGGCACGCCGGCGCCGAGCCGCAGGTGATCCCTCATTTCGTTGGGCGAATCATGGGCATCTGAAATGCTCGAGCTGGCACCAACTTTGCCAGTTTCGTTCTGATCGCCATGCTTAACCCGAGAACGTCGGCCAGGATGTCGTTTGCCATGGGTCTGCTCTCTCTCGTGGCGATTTTGCTCAGCGCTCTTGCCCTGCAGGACATCTACCACGGCGAAGCCGATCTCAGCCTCGAATGGCGGGTCCTCCGCGGGTGCTTCGTCGTGATTTTCCTGTTTCAAATCTCAGCGCTCGTGACGCTCGCGAAAGCGGCGCGCTTCAGCGACGACACGAAAACGGAGCGCCTATGATGGCCGCAACAGTTGATCCGATCTGCGTCGACATCGATGTCGATGAACGGCTGGCCCGCATCAGGGGAGAGTTTCTCGAGATGCCGGGATTGCGCCTGACGCCGGCGCAGGCGCGGCGTCTGTGGGGGCTGGACGCCGGCGTGTGCCAGTGCCTCCTGGACCGGCTCGTGCTCGCGCACTTTCTCGACCTGAGGCCGAACGGCACGTATGGCCTGGCCTCGGGCGACTGGTCACACGTGACCGCGCGCAGGTTCTACTAGCAGGGAAGCTGCGCGGGGCGTGGCGAAGTCTCGGTGGTTTGAGGCGCAGCTTCACTGCCGGACTGCCGGCCTTTCGTCGCTTGCGGAACCCTCGTCGCGAAAACAGGACCAATTTCGGCGCATCACCTCGGTTGGCCCCCGGGTTGCTTGAATCCGGAAACATGGAATCGGCCACTCACGCCAGCGTCGAATCGAACGAGCCGGTGCAAATCCGTGTGCTGGGCCCGGACAAGCATGCGGTGGCACTGGCCGATCTCGTCCGGTTGTTTCCCAACGTGTCGCTCACACGCGAGCGCAGCGCTCGGGTCCTGGAAGGACCGTGTTTCGCCGCGATCTGCGGCGAGCGCGTCGTCGGCGCCGCGGCCTATCACCGCACCGACGTCGATTTGCGCGTGACCGACCTTGGGGTGGCGGCCGACTGCTGCCGCCGCGACGACGTCATCTCCGCGCTGCTCGATGCGCTCGAGCTCGCGTGCCTGGCTGGGGGCTCCGAGCGTCTGGTCTTCAGGGTCCCGGAGGAGTTGTCGCCACTCGTCCTTCAGCGACGCGGCTACGTCATCACGAATGGCTGCGAGGGATGCTGGGCCGAGAAGAGCTACTACTAGCGAAGCTTCGCCTCAGGTCGACCAGCTCCGCTTCGCTAGATCACGAAGCTTTATTCAATAGCCCCGCTACGCGGGGGCTAGCCGTGCTTGGTGAGCGCCAGAATGTGACCGTTTCGTACACATTCTGGCCGCGCAAGCGCGGCTAGCGAAGCTTCGCCTCACACCGACCAGCGCCGCTTCGCTAGCTGCCGGATTTCCGGCAGCACCTTCAGCGGTCGGGCCGACTCGTCGAAAAGCCACGGAAACACTGGTCGTTTCGCGTTCTCTCCACTGGCACCTCGGTTGCGATCCAAGGCGGCGTGCCGGGAAC
>JACQTH010000499.1 GCA_016210935.1 Acidobacteriota bacterium
GACCACCTACGGCATCGTCGCGGCAAGTCAGCCGCTGGCGGCACGCGCGGGCGTGCAAGTGCTCGAGCGTGGTGGCAATGCGATCGATGCGGCCATTGCGACCAACGCCGTCATGGGTCTCGTCGAACCGGCGATGAACGGAATCGGCGGCGACCTGTTCGCCATCATCTATGAAGCGAAGACCGGCAAAGTGTACGGGCTCAACTCGGGAGGATGGTCGCCCACCGGGCTCTCGGCGGCGTTTCTCAAGTCGAAGGGCATCGAGCGGATGCCTTCCCGCGGCATTTATGCCGTGACGGTCCCCGGCGCCGTGGCCGGGTGGAACGCGATGCGTTCGCGGTTCGGCAAGCTGTCGTTCTACGACATCCTCGCCCCCGCGATTTTCTACGCGGAGCACGGTGTCCCGATTACGGAGGTCATCGCCGAGGGGTGGGGCCGCGCGGAACGCGGCCTTTCATCGACAGCACACTCGGCAAAGACCTATCTCATCAACGGCCGGGCTCCGAAGGCCGGCGACGTGTTCAAGAACCCCGACCTCGCCGGGACGCTTCGGTTGATTGGTGAAAAGGGTGCGGCCGGGTTCTATACCGGGAAGGTCGCCGACGCGATTCTGGCGACGTCACGCGAAAACGGCGGCACGATGACCGCCGCCGATCTCGCCGAGTTCAAATCCGAGTGGGTCGAGCCGATCTCGACCACGTATCGCGGGTGGGAAGTCTTCGAGCTGCCCCCGAACACCCAGGGGATCGCGGCGCTCATGATGCTGAATCTGATGGAGCAGTTTCCGATGACGGAGTACGGCTTCCACAGCACGAAGGCGCTGCACGTGATGATTGAGGCGAAGAAGCTGGCGTACGCGGACATGCTTCGCTATGTCGCGGACCCGAAGTTTGCGAAGGCGCCGGTGCCGCAGATGCTCGATAGGGAGCACGCCAAGGCGCGCGCAAAGCTGATCAATCCTGCAACGGCGGCGTGCGCGGTCGAGCCGTCCGAGTTTTCGGGGCTGACGAGCTCGCACGGCGGCGACACGATCTACCTGACCGTGATTGATCGCGACGGCAATATCGTCTCGTTGATCCAGAGCCTGTACAGCTCCTTCGGCAGCGGCCTCGTGCCTGCCGGCACCGGGTTCATGCTTCACAATCGCGGCGCGCTCTTTACGCTGGACGAGAAGCATCCCAACGTCCTGGCGCCGCGCAAGCGCCCGCTTCACACCATCATTCCCGCCTTCATGCAGAAAGGCGAGGTGAAGATCGGGTTCGGCATCATGGGCGGGTTCAACCAGGCGCAGGCGCACGCGCAGTTCGTGGCGAACATCGCCGACTACGGCATGGACATCCAGGAAGCGCTCGAAGCGGGCCGCTTCACGAAAGGGTCGTTCGCGGGCTGTGATGTGGAGATCGAAGAGCTCGTGCCGGAAGCGGTGAGAAGCGAGCTGAAGGCGCTGGGACACGATCTGCGAGCCATTCCGCCTCGCAGCGGCGTGTTTGGATGGGGTCAGGCCGTGATGAGCAACGGCGCCGGCGTTCACTTCGGCGCGTCAGAACCGCGGCACGATGGCGCGGCGATCCCCGAAGCGCCGCCGGTGTTTCCGCGCTAGCCCGTTCGTGACGCCACCCGTGGCGCGAAGATGAGCGCGGTCCCGTAGACGACGAGCGCGACGAACAGCATCGCCGGGTCGCTCACACGAAAATCTTCGAACAGGATTTTCACGCCCAGCAGGATGAGCAGCGGGTAAATCAGCCAGCCGGCTTCCCGCACGCGGCCGCCGCGGGCCAGAACTCCCATCAGCATCACCGCAATCGCGAGAACCGTTGTTCGTACGGTCGCGAGACTCCATGCGATGTCGCGACCGCTGGCCAGAGCGGTTGATCCGATCCAGAGGATCGCCACGGCGCTGAAGCCGAGCGCCACGAGGGACAACGCCACCGCGCGGGGTAGTCCTACCGACCACCGGCGGCCGGCGATGGTCCCGACATGGCCGCCGAATGTCCGGACGCTAACGGGTGCGATGGCGGCACAGACGACGGCCGCCGCCAGTGCGAGCCAGGACGCTGGCGCGATGGCAACAGACGCGGCCGAGAGGGTGCCGGCGAGGCCCCGGCCGGTGGCTGCGATCAGCCCCGAAGCCACACCGGCCGACACGAGATAGGCAGCCCCATGCGCCGCCAGCGTCGTGGAGGCCTGCTGGCGGCCGGCCCACGTGCCCGCGATGGCGAGCGCGATCCAGAGCGAAGCCGCGGCGGTCGGACGAAACACGAGAATCCCGCCTGCGATCACGAGCGCGAGCGCAACCGATGCCAGGTAGTGGAAGTTGTGACGCGTCAACGTGGTCACGGCAAACGCGAGCGCGTAGCCGATACCGCCCGCCGCAACCAGCGCCGTGCCGAACGGGACACCGTTCAGGCCGAAGACGCGCAAGACGACCCCGATGATGGCGCCTCCGACCAGAAGCGCCGCCGCGGATTGGACGATCTCAAAGGGTGTCGCATTCGCGCGGGCCGCGATCACGCGTGTGGCGAACGCCGCGATGGTCGTCGCCAGCAGCACCGATGCGGTGACGAGCGCCAGCGTCGCGGCTGCCGGGTCTTGGGACAGCAGGGCGTCTCTCGCGACCAGGATCGCTGCAAGATTGGCGACCAGCGCGACGGGCCACAACACCCGCGTCCACGATCGGCTGATCGCCACACCGTAGGTCGCCGCCGCCACCACGACGAGGTGCAGCCCGAACGGTGCCTTGTCGGCGTGCGTCCAGATCAAAACCGCCGCCGTTGCGATGGCGGCGGCCGAGAAGATCCACACCACCGATTCGAGCCAGCGTCGCCACGCGACGAGGAGCCCGAGCGCGAGCGTGACCGTCATTCCCGCAACCGCGGCCCAGGCACCCAGTAGCCCGAACTTCACGATCGATTCGTACAGGAGCGGGAAAGCGATCGCGGCGGCGGCCAGCGCGTGAAAAATCGCGCTCACCCGCTTCTCGCTGCCGCCGGCACGATCCGCGAGGGCGAGCCACAGCAGGGCGTACGCGAACCCCAACGCGATGCCCACCGGACGCGCGATGAGGCCCGTCTCGGTCAGGGCGCGCAGGAGGTATCCGCCGCCGAGTACGAGCGACGTGCGGCCGGCCAGCGTGGCGACCAGCGGCGCGGTGACGCGA